>CBDUTM010000023.1:0-10576 GCA_965369985.1 uncultured bacterium
GACAGATAGTAACTGATATTCCCGGAACGACAAGAGACAGCGCAGACAGCTTATTGCTATACGATGAGAAAAAATTTACGCTCATAGATACAGCCGGAATTCGCCGAAGAGCGAAAATCACAGATGGAGTGGAATTTTACAGCACCGTCAGAGCCCGCAGAGCAATGGCAAGGGCAGATGTAATCGTAGCAATGATCGACGCTACGCGCGGGATGGATAAGCAAGACGTGCATATAATTAATGAGGCGTGGGAAAACAATAAATGCCTCATCTGCGTGGTAAACAAATGGGACCTGATCGAGAAGGACACTCATACTCAAAAACTTTGGCGCCGTGAGTTTTATGATAAACTGCCCCAGCTCGTGGACTACCCCATAATTTTTATATCTGCTCTTAAAAAGCAAAAAATATTCAGTGTTCTTGATTCAGTTTCGATCGTCCATAAAGAATCACAAAAGAGGATCAAAACTGCACCGTTAGTTCAGTGGCTTAAATCTGTTGTTGAAGAAACTTCACCGCCGAGTTATCGGAATCGGTTTGTAAAGATTTCATTTATAAATCAATCAAAATCGATAATGCCGACTTTTGTGCTGTTCACAAATGAGCCGAAAGGTATCAAGCACAATTATAAGCGGTTTTTGGAGTCTAACCTGCGAGAAAAATTCGGCTTTCACGGTGTACCTCTAAAATTACTTTTCAAAGCAAAGTAACAGACTTTATTCTCAGCTAATTACCTTACATTGCCTTTGACTTCTGAGTCAGCGGACGTTAATATTAAAAGGTTTTAAAAGGAATTCTATTTGGACAGCAGTAACATAAGAAATTTTTGCATCATTGCGCACATCGACCATGGAAAATCGACCTTGGCTGACCGATTTCTTGAGCTGACAGGTACGCTGGATGATAAGGAAATGCAGGATCAGGTTCTTGATGATATGGATATCGAAAGAGAGCGCGGTATCACGATTAAAGCCCACGCCATCACTATGGATTACACTTCTAAAGACGGTAATGAATACATTTACAATCTTATTGACACGCCCGGACACGTGGATTTTTCGTATGAAGTTAGCCGCAGCCTCGCTGCTTGCGAAGGAGCTCTCCTATTGGTGGACGCTGCTCAAGGAGTTGAGGCACAAACAGTCAGCAACGCATACCTTGCTGTTGACGGCGGTTTAGAGATAATACCCGTGATAAATAAGATAGATCTGGGAGCAAAACAATTAGAAGCTGCGCGTACTCAGCTGATGGAGCTGCTCGGCTGTAAAGAAGAAGAAATTTACCTGATCAGCGCGAAAACCGGTGAAGGTGTGGATGAAGTTCTGGAGGCTATTGTAGAGTTAATACCACCGCCGGAATCTAATACTTCATTACCTTTCAGGGCATTGATCTTTGATTCAACTTTTGACAAATACCGGGGTGCAGTGGCGTATATACGCGTATTCGACGGGAAGATCAAAGAAGGTGAGAAGATAAAATTTTTCTCCTCCGGAAATAAATTTGAAGCAGCTGAAATAGGAATTCTTCGCATGAAGCGGTTGAAGAAAAAAGAGCTCTCTGCAGGAGATGTGGGATACCTCATATCAGGCGCAAAAGAGATCAAGGACACAAAAGTCGGCGATACTATTACCTCGGTCAGCAATCCGGCGGATAAACCGCTCCCGGGATATGAGGAATCCAAACCGATGGTTTTCAGTGGAATGTTTCCTATTGACAGCGAAGAATACAGCCGCCTGAGAACTTCATTGGAAAAGCTTAAGCTTAATGACGCAGCTATATCCTTCGAACCCGAGTCTTCGGAGGCATTGGGGTTCGGGTTTAGATGCGGCTTCCTCGGAATGCTGCATATGGAAATAGTTCAGGAACGTCTTTCACGAGAATTTGATATGGATATAATCGCCACTGTTCCAAACGTAAAATATCTGGCCACTGTGCATAGCGGAGAGACTATTGAAATTGAAAACCCTGTGAAACTTCCTTCATTCGGGGAAATAGATAAGTTGGAAGAGCCTTTTATCAGGGCAGCCATTATTACACCTACAGAATATATCGGCGGAATTATGAAATTGGCTCAGGATAAAAGAGGCGTGTACAAAACAACGGAATATTTAGATGCCAATCGCGCTGAAATAGTTTACGAACTTCCGTTTATGGAAGTTCTCTTTGACTTTTATGACAAGCTTAAATCCATCAGCAAAGGATATGCTTCCCTTGATTATGAATTTATCGGTTATCGTGAAGGAAAACTTACGAGACTTGACATTTTGATCAATGGTGACCGAATAGATGCTTTTTCCATTATTGTCCACAAAGATAAGGCGTATGATTGGGGCAGGCGTGTCACCGAGAAACTCAAAAAAATAATTCACAGGCAGATGTTTGCGATCGCTATTCAGGCGGCGATCGGAGGGAAAATCATAGCTCGCGAAACCGTGAGCGCAATGCGCAAAAATGTAACTGCCAAATGTTACGGTGGTGATATTACCCGCAAGCGTAAACTCCTCGAAAAACAAAAGAAAGGGAAAAAGAGGATGAAGCAGGTGGGCAATGTTGAAGTTCCACAGGAGGCATTTATTGCAGTGTTGCAATTAGATGAGTAATTCCTCAATGATCCGGATAGTGATGTGATAAAATATTTCAGTGATATAGCAAATATTGAAGAGTTAAAAGATTATTATAGCTCTTCCAAGTCGACATTTTATTCTTTTCTATTCGCTGTTCCATTAATAATGACTTACGAGATCGCTGCTTTTGTGCTCAATAAATCCGATATAGAAGGGCTTAGAAATGGCGCTGATGTAGTTACAAAACAGATACTTAGCCTTTTCGGAATGGCGGGTTTTTATGGTCTCAGTATTCTTGTGCTGATCGTCCTGATCGCTCTTTATTTTCGTGAAATGAAGGATAAAGAATTTAATCTTAAATATCGTTTTCTTTTCATAATGTTAGCAGAAAGCCTTCTTTATGCGGTGCTCTTTGGTTTCATAGTTGGAAAAATCACAAGTATCATTCTTCAAACACCAACCTCGTTTAATCTCAAACATCAGCTGGTGCTATCGCTGGGAGCAGGTGTTTATGAGGAATTTCTTTTCAGAGTAGTTCTGATCACCCTATTTGCATTAATATTCACTAAAGTAGTCGGATTAAAACAAAGTACATCGCTCGGATTCGCCGTGATAATATCGTCTCTGATTTTCTCCGGCTTCCACTATGTAGGAATTTTCGGTGAGCCATTTTTAATGCAAACATTTGTTTTTCGGTTTATCGGCGGCTTGATCCTCTCAATTTTATATGTTGTTCGAGGTTTTGGGATAACCGCCTATACTCATAGTTTTTATGATTTATTGATTGTAACAGGGCTACTCGGATGAAATATCCTTTCAAAGTGGATTTCCGCGTCGCCTTTCGTGACGTAGATCTTCACGATGTGTTGCATCATTCTAATTATTTCTATTATTGCGAAAAAGGAAGGTTGGAATTGTTACGGTCGGTAAACCTTCCGTATAAAAAAATTATGGAAATGGAAATTGGTTTAATGTTGGTAGAGTGCAAACTTAAATTCATCGCTCCGGTTAAGTTTGATGATATTCTTAACATCTATATTGGTACTGATAAGATGGGAAAATCCTCCTTCAGAATTTTATATTCAATTGAAGTGGATGGAAAGATCGTCAGCGAAGGCTATACTCATCACGTTTGCATGAACCTTACATCAAAAAAACCTGCACGATTACCGGAAGAATTATTTACTAAATTAAATTCTTTTCAAATTCAGGAGAATGATTGAACTACCATATCACTCTCCTAGAAGGAGACGGAATTGGACCGGAGGTAATTGGAGCTGCTGTTAAAATCCTTAAAGCTGCAGGTGTAGAACTCAAATGGGATAAGGCATTGGCCGGACAAGAGGCGATCGATAAATATGGAGAACCTGTTCCCGATGAGACTATAGATGCCATAAAAAACACTAAAATTGCTCTTAAAGGTCCTGTTACAACACCGGTGGGAAAAGGATTTCGATCAGCCAATGTATCGCTCCGGCAAAAATTGGATCTGTACGCTTGTGTCAGACCTGTAGTTAATCTCCCCGGAATTAAAACCCGGTTTTCTGATGTGGATCTGGTGGTAGTTCGGGAGAACACAGAAGGTCTTTACTCCGGATTGGAACACAGTGTAGTTCCCGGAGTAGTTACCAGCCTGAAAATAATGTCTCGCAAAGCGTGTAACAGGATAGCACATTATGCGTTCGATTATTGTCGACAACATGGCAGAAGAAAAGTCACTTCTGTTCATAAAGCTGCAGTAATGCCGAAATCCGACGGCTTATTTCTTGAGGAGGCACGAAAGGTTTCTAAACGGTCTCCTTTCATCGAATATGAGGAAATATCCATCGACACACTTGCGAAGCGGCTCGTGATGGACCCCACAGAGTTCGATGTATTGGTGATGGGAAATCTGTACGGCGATATAATCAGTGACCTCGCTAGCGGGCTGGTGGGCGGATTAGGAGTAGTTCCGGGAGCGAATATCGGGGATCAATACGCAGTATTCGAACCAGTCCACGGGAGCGCGCCGGACATTGCAGGAAAGGATATGGCTAATCCTCTTGCGGCTATCTTATCCACTGTTTTAATGCTTGAATACATAGGAGAAAAATCGGCAGCAGACAGGATAAAGTTCGCCGTAAATAAAGTTCTTGAAGAAGGAAAATCCATAACAAAAGATCTTGGCGGGAATGCAGGAACAATTGAATTTACAGAGGCAATAATAAAGAACTTATGAGTAGAACAGTCACATTGATACCCGGCGATTCTATTGGACCTGAAATCGCAAAAGAAGTTACAAGGATCGTTGATTCCTCAGGTGCAAATATCGAGTGGGATTGGCAGGAGTCCGGAGAAAAAACCCTGGCAACTCAAGGTGTAGCCATTCCACAAGAACTTTTGGATTCTATAAAACAAAATAAAGTCGCCTTAAAAGGTATTATTAATAATGTACAACACTCGACGTTGGAACTTCCGGTAATTACGTTACGTAAGTCACTCGATCTTTATGCCAATTTAAGACCGTTCAAGAATATTTCCGGGATCGAAAGCCGCTACGATGATATTGATATTGTTGTAGTCAGGCAAAACACTCAGGGCGAATATTCCGGTATAGAACATTATGTTTCACCCGATATTGTGGAAATGATGAAAGTTGTTACAAAAGATGCTTCAGAACAGATCTCACGATTCACTTTCGAATATGCACTTGAGCACAACAGGAAAAAGATAACCACTGTACATAAAGCCAACATTATGAAATTGTCGGATGGATTATTTATGGATACGGCAACTGAAATTGCCGAAGATTATCCTGATATTGAACATAATACACTCATTATTGATGCGTGTTGCATGAATCTCGTTATGAATCCGGAAAAATTCGATGTACTGCTCATGGGTAATCTTTATGGCGATATCGTATCCGATTTGATAACAGGTATGGTAGGCGGAAACAGTGCTGTCTATGGCGTTAATATCGGAGATAACATACGGATATTTGAAGCGATGCTCGGCGACTCTCTTGGAAAAGAATCAATAAAAAAGGCTAATCCTTTGCCTTTATTAATGTCGGCGATCGCGATGCTTGATCACCTCGAGGAAAACAGCGCCGCTGATTCTATTCGAAAAGCAGTTTCATCCTGTCTCAATAAAGGGATTAAACCGATTTATTTGGGTGGGAAAGCATCTCTGACCGATTTCGCTGACTCGATCATAAAACATCTCTGACAGTTGAAAGTTGGGTAAATTGTTAACCCAACCATTCGATATATTTTGATATACCTTCTTCCATATTTGTGGTCGGCTTGTAGTTCAGCAGCTCTTTTGCCTTACTAATATCAGCATACGTTGTGAAAACGTCTCCCGGCTGCATTTCAAAATGATCTTTTTTCACTTCTTTACCGGTTAATTTCTCAATAAGAGCAATTAGAGAGTTCAGATCTATTGTAGCGGATTCACCTAGATTGATGATCTCATATCCAAGATCTGTATGAACTGCTGAAACAACCCCTTGAATTATATCATCTATATAAGTGAAATCCCTTGACGAAGTGCCGTCACCAAATACACTTATAGATTCGCCATTGTAGGCTTTTCTTATAAACTTGGCTATAGCCATTTCAGGTCGCTGACGCGGACCATAGACCGTAAAAAACCTCAGGCATGTCGCTGAAATGCCAAATAGCTGCCGGTAGGCTGAGCATAGGACTTCTCCTGCTACTTTCGTTGCCGCATAAGGAGAAATCGGATTGTTCACATTCATATCTTCATTATATGGAACAACTGTTGAATTTCCATAAACGGAAGATGAAGAAGCGAATACCAACCGCTTGATACCTTCAATTTTCATCATTTCCAATAAGTTTTGGGTTCCCTGGATATTTACTTTTGTGTAGTCTAATGGATGTTTAATAGAAGGTCTCACCCCGGCTTTTGCTGCGAGGTGTATAACAACATCATATTTTTGACCGGAAAAAAGAGTTTTCATATCCGCCGAATTATTTAAGTCCCCTTCGATTAAACTGAAAGACCCGATTGACAGCGATTTTTCTAAATTTCGTTCTTTAATTTCTCTGTCATAAAACGGGTCGAAATTGTCGAATCCGACTATTTCGTGACCCTCTTTGAGAAGAGTTTCCGAAAGATGTGAACCTATAAATCCCGCGGCGCCTGTGATGAGAATTTTCAAATTTTCACTTATGTTTAGCGTTTATCCTGACCGTTTTCGTTTAAGTATGGAGATGATCAAAACGTTTGAAAATCTACTGATGACAGCTATGAATTTCAATAAGGAATCTTTAGATTAGGGGTAACAATTTACATAATTAACGAATAGGCAGCTGAATGAAAATAAATATGGCTAATCTGAATAAGCAGCATGAAATGATCAGATCGGAAATTGATGCCGCAATTAAAGAAGTTATTGACGACAGCCAATTTATTATGGGTCAAAAAGTTTCAGATTTTGAAGAGCAATTCTCTATATTTTCAGGAGCAAAATACACGATCGGAATGGCTTCAGGAACAGGAGCGCTACATTCTGCTCTGCTCGCATTGGACATCGGTAAAGATGATGAGGTGATCACGGTACCCTTTACTTTTGCGGCAACTGTCGAAACAATTTACCCTACAGCGGCTAAACCGGTATTTGTTGATATTGAATCCGAGTCGTTCAATATCGACCCTTCCCTGATCGAAGAGAAAATCACAAGTAAAACAAAGGCGATAATGCCGGTACACCTATACGGTCAGATGGCTGATATGAAGCCGGTAATGGAAATCGCCGAGAAACATCAGCTGTATGTTATCGAAGACGCCGCCCAAGCTCATGGCGCTACTTATTTTGATGATCAGGCAGGAACTATGGGAAACATAGGAACGTTCAGCTTTTACCCCGGCAAAAATCTTGGGGCTATGGGTGACGCAGGCGCCTGTGTTACAAATGATTTAGAACTAAATCATAAGATCAGACTTATCTCGAATCACGGTCAGGATACGAAATATGAACACAAAATAGTCGGGTATAATTACAGGTTGGATTCGATTCAGGCGGTTATATTGAGTGTAAAATTAAAATATCTTTCCGAGTGGAATTCCCGTCGAAGTGAAATTGCGAATCAATATAACGAGAAACTTTCTGACACAGGATTGAAATTACCTACAGAAATTAAGGGTAGAAAGCACTCCTGGCATCAATTTGTAATTCGGACCTCTAAAAGAGATGAACTGGCAGAAGCGTTAGCGGAGTCAGGAATCGCCACGGCAATACACTATCCTATTCCGCTTCATCTGCAGCCATCGTTCCGATATTTAGGATACACAGAAGGGGATTTTCCGGTTTCGGAGAAATGCGGAAAGGAAGTACTGTCACTTCCCCTGTATCCTGAACTTTCTCCGGACGATATAGAATTGGTTTGCAGCGAAGTGATCCTGAACTGCGAGAAATTAGGAATTTAAAACACTCCATTCAAACTGAGATGCACTTTGCCGTTCGAGAAAGTATCATCAGCGCCGATGCCGTAATCTATACCAATTTGACCGATAGCAGTCGTAAGCCGAATTCCCGCGCCATAGGATAATTTACTTTCATCTCTCCCATTCGGAGTCCCGGAAATAAATCCTGCGTCACCGAAAATGAACATTCTCGATAACTTACCCGTGATAACACGATATTCGATATTGGTCCACCCCACTCTTGCGCCTCGGAATTGGTCCTCTCTATAGCCCCTAAGACTGCCTGCTCCGCCCACCCGATAAAGTTCAGAAAATGGAACCGAACCGTTGTTATACCTTGATTCATAGCCGTTTATGCTGAACGCAAGCAGACTTCTCTCAGTGAGCTTTTGGTAGTACTCGGCGCGAATCCCGAATCTTCTGCCTGTTATTCTTCCTATTCCAGCTTCTTTTCTGCTTGTGCGGGTAACGCTGGTTTCATAATATACACCGCTCATCGGATTAAAAATAAAATCACGATCATCAAATTGGAATCCGCCCGTCAGGCTCAGCGCAGAATAATCACTTAATCCTAATTCTCTGATTCCGAACTCACGTGCATTTACCTTCTCACGGGCTGCGTTTGCGAAAATCCCCAAATTGAATGTTAAAGGAATTTTAATTCTCAGCTCTAAATCTCTTTTAATGTATGATGAATCCTGCACCAGCTGAGAAAAAGAGATACCGGGTTTTACGGGATAACCAAATGGGAAGGGTTCGTCATAACTCAAATTGATCTCTTCGCTGTTCCGGTCTATTTTTTCCCAATGCGCATCCAGCTCTCGTCCGCTTCCGAATAAATTCCCTAAATTAAATTCCAATAAGCCTGTAATAAATCCCCCCTGCCCGTTTCGGTCTTCCGGAATAAATCCAATTATACCGTTCAGTCTGTTAGCATTGGATTCAACTAATTCCACGACCAATGTTTCTGTTCTGTCCTTCTGCCTTCCGATACCGATTTGTTTCGCACCTGATATGTATCCGAGTCTGTTCAGCACCGAAAGTTGTCGGTTGACTTTAGTTTTAGAGTATAATTCACTTCTTTTAAATCTCATTTCTCTCATAAGGAACTGCGGTTGAGTGGTCTTATTTCCCCGAAATATCACCGTATCCAAAATCACTGCTTCACCCGTAATCACATTGAATTCGAAATCTACATGAGCGCCATCACCGGAATTCTTGATGACAGGAATGACTTCCACAACAGAATGCGGAAGACCTTCATCCGCCAGTATGGATATGATATCTTTAGCATCAAGGCGAACTAATTTTATATTGATCGGTTCTCCTATTCGGCTTGGTATCTTTACAGCGACAAATTCTGTTTCACCTGTTATTTTTGATTCGCCGGCAGTGTAGAGGGGACCTTCGTTTATTACTAATTTGATAAGCGTTGTATCTTCCTGTTGCAGGAGCATTAATGTATCTATCCGCGCCGAGTAATACCCTCTATCGGAGTAATAATTCAATATCCGATCAGCAGCATCCTCAGCGTTTTCCAAAGTCGTCGACTCTAATAATTTTTCGATCTCATCAGCATCTAAAGCATTTATGCCTGTCTGCTCCAATCGGATCTCACTTGCGAAACTGAGGGATATGTTTCCAACAATTAGCAGGCATAGAATTAGTATTCGGATCAGAACCATGCTCGCACCTCTGCCCTGCCTATATGTCTTGTCTCTCGAAATGACTCGTTCTTCCCTTCGTAGGTCAACATTGCGTTGAGGTTGCTCCCGATGCGATAATCAACACCAACGCTCCATTTAAAATTGTCGCCTTCTTTAAAACCGTCAGCCATCTCAAATGTTATCGGAGTATTACCGGGAGACACTTTTACTTTCGCCCACCCCAAAAGTAATCTAACCATACCTCTTTTCTTCAGAAAATAATTATTCCGTAACTCAATTTCCCTCAGCGACGCCTTTATATCCGAAGTTTGTTTAGAGTCTGTGTCCCATCCCAATTTTATTTTCGATCCAAATTCTATTTTCGAGCTCGGAAGATGTGACACATTCAGACTTAGTTCGTTGCTGTTGATCTTTCTACTTCTTCGATTAGCAGATACAAAGTTTTTTATTGTTGAAAGATGATTACCTTCAAACTCATACCGCGTAGATCGTGACATAGTTTTTTTCCATCTGAATGACGTTTCCCTTGTAAGCCGCTCTTCGCCTCCTGTGATAAATTGATTGTTCATTTCTTCAAAATATCGATATCTCAGCCGTAGTGAACTTCCATCTCTTTTTTCCAGGAGAGTTAAATCTTCTTCAAAAGTGAGGTTACCCCTGATGGTAGTGTTACTACTTCTAAAAACTGAATTTTTTAATAGGAACAACGAAGCTGTATCCTCTTCTTTGGATTTTTCGTCAATTCTTATAAATGTTCTTGAAGAAAACTGCTGCCAAAACCCTCTGTTTCCTTTTCTTCTCCGCTTTTTATTCATCCTTTTCGGAGATATGGTCATCCGAATGCTCAGCCTAAGGTCTGTAATAGGCTCGAATGTGTTTGTTTGCCTTATTCTGAGTATAAAATCTCCT
>CBDUTM010000024.1:0-10471 GCA_965369985.1 uncultured bacterium
CCACACCTGTTTGAACTTCATCGAAGATAAGCATAAACTCTGATTCATCAGCTAATGTTCTCAACGCAGCGAGAAATTCGCCACGAAAGTGATTATCTCCACCTTCTGATTGTATCGGCTCAATTATCAGTGCTGCAATATCATCCGGATTCTGAGTTATAGCAGATTTTATTTCCTCAATTGATTGTTTTTCTGCTGCAATAACTTGTTCTTCGTTATCCTCCAATGGAAATTGGATGGCGGGAGCGCTTACTCTCGGCCAATCAAATTTTGGGAAATACATTATTTTGTGTTCGCCTGTGTTCGTCAGCGATAAAGTATAGCCGGTTCTTCCATGGAATGCGTTTTTAAAGTGAATTACCTTGGAGCCCTTCTCTCCTTTTCCATTAGCCAAATTTTTTCTAACTTTCCAATCGAAAGCAGCCTTCAGCGCATTTTCAACACCAAGAGCTCCACCTTCAATAAAAAACGCGTATTGCAGCTCTTCGGGTATTCCAATATTTCCGAATGTCTCAACAAATTCAGCAAAAGTATCAGTGTAAATATCAGAATTTGTGGGTTTATGCTTTGCTATTTTACCTAAGCTATCACTTGCTTCACGTATTCGATGATGATTGAACCCCACAGGGGACGACGCAAAAAAAGAAAATAGATCAACGAATCTTCTTCCGTCTCTTTTATCTACAAAGTATGAACCTTCACTTTTTTCCTCATCAAAAATCATATCCATTCCATCTGCGAGAATATGATTAGATAAGGATTCTTTCACCTTGCTGGCATTGATATTCATTTATCGCTTACCTCATAAACTAATTTATTATTCGTTATCTATTTGTGCTCTTTGAAGTTTGCCAGAAAAATCCACGTAAACGGTTTTTTCTTCCGTGAAGAAATCGAACGCACTGCTTCCTCCTTCACGGTGGCCATTACCGGTGTCTTTGCATCCTCCGAACGGCATATTGCATTCAGCGCCGATCGTAGGACCGTTGATGTAGGTTATTCCTGCATCAATATCCTTTATCGCCTTGAACGCATTGTTAATGTTTTTTGTGTAAATGCTTGAAGAGAGACCATAATCCACATTGTTCGAAACAGCTATCGCCTCTTCGAAAGTCTTGAATTTCAGCACGCTTAGTACCGGACCAAAGATCTCTTCCTTAGCTATTCTCATTTCAGGATCAACATTGGTAAACAGTGTCGGTTTATAGAACCATCCGGTTTCAAGGTCGCCATCGGAGGCGAATTCTCCACCGGTTTCTAATTTTGCTCCCTCAGATTTACCTATCTCGGTATATTCATGAATACCCTTTCTCTGATCTTCATTAACAATAGGACCGACATCAACTGACTCTTGAAGACCATTGCCGAGCTTAAGATTTTCAATTTTCCCTATAAGCCGGTCAACAAGTTTATCGTGGATAGCCTCATGCAGAATTAATCTGCTTGTAGCCGTACAGCGTTGTCCTGTTGTTCCAAACGCTCCCCATAATACACCTTCGATCGCCAGATCTATATCCGCGTCATCCATAACTATTTGAGCATTTTTACCGCCAAGCTCCAGAGAGACTCTTTTAAGAGCACTGCCGCCTGAAGAGGCAATCATCCTTCCAACTCCCGAAGAGCCGGTAAACGAAATCAAGTCTATGTTTTCATGTTCAACTATTGGACTTCCCACATTGCTGCCGCCGCCATGAACAATATTTATAACTCCGGGAGGAATACCGGCTTCAAGCAGTACTTCAACAAACAGTGTTGCTGTGGCAGGAGTATCTGATGCAGGTTTGAAGACGACCGTGTTACCACACGTAAGCGCGGGAAATATTTTCCACGTAGGTATTGCCAGAGGGAAATTCCATGGTGAGATCACACCTGCTGTGCCAATTGGCCTTCGAACAACCATATTGAATTTATCTCGAAGTTCAGATGGTGCCGTGTGACCGAACATCCTTCTGCTTTCAGATGCGGAGTAGTATGCGGTGTCAATGCCCTCTTGAGTGTCACCCCTAGTTTCAAGGAGCACTTTACCCATTTCGCGAGTCATCAGCTCGGATATCTCTTCTTTCCTTTCAACGAGAATATCGCCTGCTTTCTGGATCATATTCCCCCTGATAGGAGCGGGTACCTGTTTCCATTCTTTAAATGCAGCGTTCGCGGCAGCTACCGCTTTGTTGACGTCCTTCTCGCTTGAATTCGGAAATGTGCCTACCAATTCATCCCAATTAGCCGGATTTCTATTTTCGAAAGTCTCTCCGCTTATAGCGTCGCACCACTTTCCGTTTATGTAATTTTGATATTTTTTACTCATATTTATTCATCCAAATCTTATATTTTTATTATCAGCCCAAGCGCTTAAATTACTGAATAAAGATAATTATATTCAAGACATTTTCAATGAAATATGCTCTTTGAATCGCTACTATTTAATGCTCTAATCTGATTCCAATTAAATGGTGAATTATCTTAAGAGCATGTATATATATGTTAAAGGAGCAGCGAAAAGTACTCCATCGAACCTGTCTAACATACCTCCATGGCCGGGCAATAATGATCCGGAATCTTTAACGCCCGCATCCCTTTTGATCATCGATTCGAACAGGTCGCCAAATTGTCCCCCAATGCCCATAAATATCGAGAAAAGAGATATATCAATAATTGAATAAGAAGAATCTAAAAAACCTATCTGTTTCATTAGAAACATGGAGATGAGCGATGCGCTGAATCCCGCAATAGCACCCTCCCATGTTTTTTTCGGGCTGATCCGCTCGATCAGTTTATGTTTGCCGAATGCTTTACCAAAAAAATATGCCGCAGTATCAGAGAGCCAAACTCCAAGGAATATTGCCAGAACAAGATTAAATCCTATGTCATTAATAGTTGTATCAATTTCTCTAAGGGGATATAATGTTCCGATCATAATAACAGGATAAATAAGAGAAAACAGAGTCAATGAACTGTTCAGCATCGGAGAATCATGCTTGGCATATATTTCTGCAAACACGGAAACTATCGTAGCAAATATTAATACGATGATCAGATCGGATTCAAGATGAAAATAATAAGAAAAAAGAATCACGACCGCAAATATTTGCCCTACCGTTCTATTAGGGTTCAACCCCTTTGCAAATGCAAGTGTATAATATTCTTTTTGGCTTACAAGAGCTATTATTCCCAGGATTATCAGGAAAAATATATTTCCCATATAGAGTGCTCCGATAATCAGGGGAGCTCCTACGAGAGCAACTAATATTCGTGTGATATTTTCAGACATTAATTATCCTCTTTTCTACGGTAACTATCTTTTTCCGGTACCCATTTCTATTACTACCAATTTAATATTAGCAGTTCCCTGCTCTACAAAATCAAGTTTCAATGCAGCTGCATAAGAACAGTCAAGAACCCGATTATTTACGAAAGGTCCCCTGTCGTTAATTCTTATCCGCAGAGTTTTGTTGTTATCGAGGTTTCTTACCTGAATGATTGTTCCCAGCGGAAGATAGCGATGCGCTGCTGATATTTTATACATATCAAATATCTCACCGTTTGCGGTAGGCTTTCCATGAAATTTAGGGCCGTAATATGAAGAGACTCCATATTGTACTTTTTCGAGCCCTGTGCTTTTCTTATTGTCGCTATTTCGCGACCTATCAATATTTCCTGCGCGAAATCGAGGGTTTGCAGAGCAAGATAAGATCGACAATAATATTAACAATATCAGTATAGGACGGATCATTCCCATTCTTTTAGTCTTCCGGTAAGGTCGGAAATATTTCGTAAGCCTTTTGATTCGGTGATGTCATTTAAGTCTTCAAGAATATCACTGAATGATTCGGGATTTATAAAATTTACGGTTCCCAATTGAACGGCGCTTGCTCCCACCAGCATAAATTGAACTACATCGGCGGCATTCATAATACCACCCATTCCTACAATAGGGATCTTTACATTTCGATAAACGCTGTTAACCATTGCAAGTGCTATAGGCTTAATTCCGGGTCCGCTATATCCTCCCTGCTTCCTTTGTAATAAGGGCAGTTCACTCTTTATGTCAACACCCATTCCTATAAGAGTATTGATCAGTGAAATCGAATCCGCTCCTGCATGTTCTACAGCTTTAGCAATTTCTGATATATCTGTTACGTTAGGCGATAGCTTTACCATCAAAAATCGATCTGTCTCTTTTCTTATCTTCTTGATAAGTTCTTCTGCTGATTTTGCGGAGCTGCCAAACTCTAAGCCTCCGTCCACATTCGGACACGAAATATTTATCTCATACCCGTCAATTCCTGTTATAGGTTCTAAGGCGACTATAACGTCCAGATAGTCACTTTCTGAAAAACCCGCAACATTAACAATTATATTTGTGGGCAATTCAGCGAGAAATGGCATCTTATCATTTATAAAAGACTGCAAGCCGACATTAGCCAGACCGATTGAATTTAACATTCCATAATCAAGTTCTGCGATCCTTGGAGGTGGATTCCCATCACGGGCTTTGCTTGTTATTGATTTTGTGCAGATAGCCCCTAAATCATCAGGATTTATCATACCCTTTAATTCATCTCCGTAGCCGAATGTACCTGAAGCAGCAAATAACGGATTTTTTACTTTTATTTTTCCGAGATCAACAGTTAAGTCTACTTCCCACTTATCTATGTTTTTCTTCATCATATATTTATATTTGTTGAGTCGAATACCGGACCGTCTTTACAAGCCAGCATATATTTTTTTTCGGTTTCTGTATAGCATTTTAGTGAACTGTCAATGATACATCCGAGGCAAATGCCTGTACCACATCCAAATACTCTTTCAACAGCCAAAGAGCATGGTACATCCCATTTATTCGCAATATCACTGACGACGGATAGCATCGGTTCAGGTCCGCAGGCATATATTCCATCCCATTTATTTTTATCCAGATGTTCGGTTAGTAGATCAGTCACCACTCCGTGAAAGCCACGAGAACCGTCATCTGTGGCAACGCTAATTGATTTATTATTTTTATTTATAAAACACGCAGCAGAATTTTTGAATCCTGTTAATAGATTGGGTCTGATTTCATATTTATTCATCACATTTGCAAGATGTAATAGCGGAGGAACTCCTACACCACCACCTACGAGCAGGTAATTGGATTTTTCGGTATCAAATTTAAATGCATTGCCGAGGGGGCCGATAATATCCATATAATCGCCTGTATCTAAATTGGAGAGATAAAATGTTCCCTTACCGATCACTGCATAAATTATTTCAAGTGAATTATCCTGGACTGATGCAATACTGAATGGTCTTCTGAATAATGGAGCCTCTTCACCACGAATTTTTATATTTATAAATTGGCCCGGTTTTGTTTGAGATAATTCGGAATTAGATTCAAAGATCAGAGAAAATGTGCTCCGAGCGATATTTCTGTTCGACAGTACTTTAACGGAAGCTCTAATCATTGATCAATGATTACTTTTTTGCTCTTTCCTGAACTCTCTTTTAGTGATCGGTCATCATCATCGTCATCGTCATCAATTCTTTCTTTTGGTTTTACCATAATAATCTTTAATCTCGCAATTCTCAGTTTGGCTTCATTCGCAAATTCACTTTTCGAATAATTATCGATCACGCGTTTGTATTCTTTTAGGGAGATTTCAGGCGAATCATTGGAATTATCAATAATATATGCTCTTAAATATGCGGCTTTTGCAGCAAAATATGAACCGGGATAATTGTTTTCAATCAACTCTACCACTTCTAAAGCGCCTTTTTCATTCTTATTAATAAAAGCTTTATTGTAGGCTTGTTCATATAATGCAGATTCCGGGTCGATTGAAATATTCACACCTGATGATGTGTTCAATCTCCTGTTTACTTCAATTGTAGAAGGGCTTCCTGGGTATTTTCTAAGCACAAGGTTAAACATAGAATCAGCAAATGATTTGTTGGTCTCCAGGTGAATGATGCCGAGAGAAAGAGCCGAACGAGGTGCAAATTCTGAGTCGGAATATTCCGATAGAATATGCTCATATATTACCCTTGCTGAATCGGGCTGATCAAGATCTAATTGATAATATTCTGCCATAAGATACTCATAATGAATTAGTTCTATGAGCACTACATTTTTATCTCTTCTCTTAAATAGATTTTCTTTCCTCTCCTGAATAGCTTTGAGCTCTTCTAGTTTTATGCTATCAGCGACAGCCGAGTCTCTTTTCGCGCTTTCCAATAATTCTTTGTTCCCTGATTCATCCAGTTCAGCGGATAAGTTCTCTTCATTTGCCCTCCTCTGCGCTAATTCCTCCGCATCAAGTAGCGATGGTTTAGTTTGCTTGATCGGTTTAGCCGGAAGGATTCCATCCAATCGTTCATTCTGATTTAAATTGAGCTGATGCAATAAATCACTTGCTCTCTCAGCATCTCCTGATAGCCAGATAAGTTCAATTTTATTTTTAGCAACATTATCGGAGGATTTCAAAAACCCTTCTAATATTTCACTATTTCGTAGTGAAGCGTCAAATAATAAGCCTTTTTTAAGCTCATTTTTTGCTCTTATAAAATATGTCTTTCCGTACGGATAGTTGATATACTTATTGTCATTATTAATTGGATATGTATGCAAATCAGCTAATTTGTACCATGCTTTCATAGCCACTTCACTTTTGGAATAGATGATTGCAATGGCGCCATAATGTTCAATAGCAGTTTCTACATCCCCGGTTAAAGATGCTATTTCTGCGATCTCTAATTGAATCTCCCCCTTAATTTTTTTATATCGATCGGAATCAAGCATCGCCTGAAGAATATCAAGAGCTTCCATGGTTTTTCCCATATGCTTTAATGCCCTGGCACTCTCCATCTTTGCTTTTATTAACAATTCCGGAGTTGGTATTTGAATTTCCACTTTTTGAAATGAATTGATAGCTTCTTTAAATTCATTACGTTCTATTTGTATCAATCCAATTCTATAATATGTCTCGGCTTTTTGCTGATTGTCGTCGCTAAACAGAATAACATCCCGAAGATATTTAGTTTCGTTTTCATCATCATTTCTGTCTCTATAAATATCAGCAAGCATTTCATTTCCTACCGATAGTAGTTTTCTGTCATCAGTGCCATTGAGTACCGAAGTAATACCACTCTCGGCTGATGTGAATTGACCCAACTTCCAAACAGACCTGCCGGTCCAAAGCAATGCTTCGTCTTTTAGATTGCTTTCCGGAAACCTACGAACCAATTCTTCTAAATTGATTTTAGATTTTTGATAGTCGCCCAACTAAAATTGAGCTTTGCTCATTAGAAGAAGCGCATCATCCACGTATCTGCTGTTTGGGAATTTTACGAGAACTGATTCGCACTTTTCAACAGTAAGATTATAGTTTTTGATCTCGGCATTTGAAATCAGGGTATAAAAATTATTTTCAGATTCATCTCTACCCATTTTATAATATTTTTTCGCATTGTAAAACGTATTGTAATAAGCACAAGACATCTGAAGCAATAAAGTGAGAAGTATTATAGTTTTTTTCAAGATTTAGCTCGTGAAGTGACTAATCTACTCTGAATGATTTTTATACCTGAGAAGCGAGCAATCCAAAATAGACGATAACTAACGAAAGCAATAAGCTTAACGCAGATGAAAAAATAGATCGTTTTCGCAGATTTAGCAGATCGGCACTTATTTCATCCGCACTACCTGAATTCATTTTTTCCGACAGAAGAGACATTTTGGGTCCCAAATACAGCGAATGAATGGCAGTGTTTAATACCATCAGCGCAAATAATATCAGCTTTACAGTAATGCTTATCCTGTAAGTGTCTGATTTCATCATGGCTGCAATATCCGATTCAAGCATGATGTTCAGTACACCGGTGGCAAATAGAAGAAAAAGGAGTATCCACCCGATCTTTTTAAACCTATTACCGAGTAAAGACATTTTGTTACTGAATTCTGCAGGATTCATATTGTTTTTTAATACAGGCACTTCTACAAGAACCATATATAGCATGCCTCCTACCCAAGCCGCCATTGATATGAGGTGAAGATATTTTGATATTAATAATAAACTCATTTAACTCCCTTACTCTCTAATAATTTGGATATGTACTCTTAAATAATTTCATACCACCTGTCATATTGTAAACATCGAATCCATTCTTGGATAAAATTTCTGATGCGGTCGTGCTCCGCGCTCCTGACCTACAGTATGCGATGATTTTTTTATCTTTATGTTCGGAAAGCTCATCCAATCTCTCTTCGAGTTTGTTATGAGGAATCAGCGTAGCAGTTGGTAAATGACCAAGCTCGCCGTAGTACTCACCCAATGTGCGAACATCCAATAAGAAGATATTTTCATCTTCAGCGTCAACTATCTTCATGACCTCTTCTACCGTAATTTCGCTATAAGCTTTTTCCGGTGAAGATGAACATGAGGCGATAGTCATAAGCGCCAGAGTGATGAGCAGAACAAGTTTCTTCAATTTATAGCCTATATTTTGTTATTAAATAAACGTCTTTAATTCACCGTAAGTATAGTTATAGAAAGTATATTACGCAATCGAAAATCACAAAAATCACTTCAATAACGATTATAAGCGATCTTATCCTGCTTGACATTATTTGAATGCTATACTATATTTTCCAACCTCATGAAAATATATTATCTAAACGGTCCCCGTCTTTTAAGAGCTCTTCTTGCCGGATCAGACTGGGTAATTTTGCAAGCGGATTATCTAAATAAAATAAATGTATTCCCGGTAGCTGACAATGATACGGGAACAAATATGGCATTAACTCTCAAAAGTATCCATACTGCTCTGGTGAACTCGGAACGCGGCTCGATCGAAGATGTAAGCGGAACAGTTGCAGATTCGGCATTGATGGGCGCACAAGGTAACTCGGGAGTGATCTTAGCTCAATTCTTTTATGGATTTTCCGAAAATTTAACCGGTAAAATAAAAATCGATATCAAAACATTTTCGTCAGCAATAAATAATGCTATTGATACTGCCAGCAGCGCGATCGCAAATCCTGTCGAAGGTACGATACTGACAGTTATGAATGCATGGGCGAAGGCAGTTGAATCAGCATCGGTTAAATCACATGATTTTGTTGATATTATACAGAAGTCACTTGCCGAGGCTAAAATTTCTCTTGCGAATACTCCAAAACAGATGAAAATGTTGGCAGATGCGGGAGTTGTTGATTCGGGCGCTCAGGGATTTGTTTACCTCATAGAAGGTATTTCTAATTATATAGATTCAGGTAAAATTAATAATCAGCCTAAGGAGGCTGTGGAATTAAAGGTTAGCCATCCGAAAATAGAACTCAATCCTGAGGATATCAAATTTCAATATTGTACGGAATGCATCGTCTCCGGATCAAATATTGACAAGTCAAATATTAAAGAAAGACTACTTGAAATCGGAGATTCATTGATTGTTGCCGGTTCTCCGGATAAAATTAAGATCCATATACATACAAATAATCCTGATGAAGCGTTTAAAATATTGCAGGACTATGGGGGGTTAATGAATAAGAAAATAGACGATATGAAAGCACAGCATGTAGCGCAGTTTGAAGATCTGGAAGAGGGGAAAATTGCCATCGTTACTGATTCATCATGTGATTTACCCGAACAGATATTGAAACAATACAAGATCAAGATCGTTCCGTTACGGATAAATTTTGGGACGGATTCTTATCTTGACAAAACCACAATGAACACGGGAGAGTTTTATAATATGTTCGAGGTAGCAGAGGTCTCTCCCACTACCAGTCAGCCGACTCCGGCTGATTTCAAAAAAGTATATGAAGGTGTGGCAGAAAAATCTAACCAGATAATCTCTATTCATCTGACCGGCGCAGCAAGCGGAACATTGCAGTCTGCTCAAGCAGTATCAAGGAATATTGCAGATACAGCCATCACCACAATTGACAGCACCACAACAAGTATCGCATTAGGTCTTCTTGTGAGGTATGCTGCCGAACTGCTGGAAAAAGGAAAATCGTATGATGAGATTATTCGACTAACCAGAAAGATGGTTCCTAATACCGAGATAATTATCGGTATTGAAGATGTTCAAAATTTAATAAGAAGCGGCAGAGTTCCTCTTTCAAAAGGTATTATAACCAGGGCGCTTAATCTTCGGCCAATAATAACTTTTGATGATGAAGGAAAAGGAAAACCTGTAACGGTATCATTTGGTAAAAAGGCTTTGGCTAAGAAAGTATTAAAGACGTTTATAAAAACCACCGAGGGGTTTACTAATTTACGCTTTGCCGTAGTTCATGCAAGAGCCGCAAAGTCTGCCAAATGGCTGGAACAAGAAATAAAAGCACATTTTAATACAGATGATATATATATAATTGAAGCTTCCCCCGCCCTTGGAGCTCATGCAGGTATAGGCGCTATCGGCGCTGCGTTTATAGGAGAACCGGTGGAATGATAGATCTACTGATTGTAATCGTCCTAAGCTATCTCATTGG
>CBDUTM010000025.1:0-10457 GCA_965369985.1 uncultured bacterium
GGAAGTGGCTGCTCCACAAACTCCACGTTTTGGTCAGCCAGCCAATTTATCTTTTCAAGCGCCTCTTCCTTGCTCCATCCCTCATTTGCATCCACCCGAATGACCTTATCCGTCAATTCCCGGATCGCCATGATAATTTCTTTGTCGTTATCAAGCCCCTGTTTCACTTTGAGGATCGGATATTGATCTGCTTCCAGCACTTTCTGCTTTATAACCTCGATCTCGTCAATTCCTATCGTAAACGTTGATATAAGGGACTTATGAGGATTCAAACCCCATAGTTTATATAGCGGCATGTCAAGTAATTTTCCCAGAAGATCCCAATAGGCGATGTTAACAGCCGCTATCGCCGATGGAGTCATGAGATCGTTGTTCCTGCACGCATCATCTATGTCTTCAATCAGATACGGATCGTTGAATGGAGCTGAATCAAAGTCTATACTTCCCAGACCGGCTTCAACCTTTTCAATATTTTCTCCATATCGCTCGGTGGGAACCGCTTCACCCAATCCTTTTAGGTTCTCATATTCCAACTCCAATATCATTGAATCATAGTGAGTGCGCGTAGAACGCGCTATGGTGAACGGATGCGTGAGGTTCAATTTTACATATTTCCAGGTCGCTTTCAACTATTTCCCTTTTACAGCGATCATAATTGCTTTTCCTAACTTTTCACTGCCGAAGCGAACAGGATCATCAGCCGGAAGAGAAGTTTCAGTCTCTGCCGCTTCAATCGCTGACATTGCGTCATCCTCATTTAGTTCTGATGTATTGAGACTTACACCGATCAGATCAACCTCTTTAAATGGTTTTATCACCGCTTTATGTAATTCGATAGCTTCTGTTAATGTGGGCAGTTCCGTGTCGTAATCATTCAGTTTCCGCGATGGTTCGTGGCAAAATATCAGTCCGTCCGGCATTGTTCCATGGATCAGCCCCAATGTCACTCCACTATAACCCTGGTGAAAAAGAGATCCTTGCCCTTCCACAAGCAAAAGATCGTTATCTTTTTCTATCTTCATCAGCACGCTCTCGATGGAACCGGCTATGAAATCACTCACAACAGCATCTACACAAACCCCATGATCGGATAATAATAATCCCGTCTGACCCGTTGCCACGAATGCTGTATTTAGTGATTGATTTTTCAGGTAAGCAAGAAGTTGTAGTAGTGTGGTCATTTTCCCGATCGCTACATCTGTACCAACCGTCAACAACACATATGATGAACGTTTCCGCCATCTGTCATCTGAAACACTTAGAACTGCCGGAGGTCGCCTCAAATCGCGTATATCCACATTGTGTTTCAGCGCGGCGTCCTTGAATTGCGGATCGTCCCCTATAAATCCGTGCATACCACTAACTATATCCAAACCGGAGCTGATCGCCTCCAACACAATACCCTGCCATTCGTCCGGGAGCCTTCCGCTTGTTGGCGCAATGCCGATAAGTAGAGTGTTCGGCTTGAAATCAAGAGATTCTGATAAAGTGGCGCAAACAGGCACTTTCCCTCCGTAACCTATTACTTCCTGAGCCGTTTTTCCTGCATTAGCACTATCGATGAGCGCCACTGCCGATTCCGGCTCATAACGCAGGATAGCGTTGGCTGTTTTTGACTCTCTTGAGTTGAATTTCCCTTCAACGAGTATTGCGTACCGCCTTGAACTCATTTAGAGTTTTTGTTTTCCACAACACTCATTATCTCATTATGAGTGAGGATCCGATCAGACATCTTTGCAAGGTTAAAAATACCGTCAACTAATGATTCGTCAGGTTCGATCCCCTCATTTCGAAGCCAGTAAACTACATTTGATTTCCCGGACATCGGGCCGATATCAATTATTTGAGTCTTCCCCACCATTCCGGCGGGAACTCCGGAATATATCCGATCCGCCAACCACTCATCACCTTTCGCTTCAGCTTTTATAACCGCTGCGGCGTGAACACCTGTGCCTGTCCGGAATGCGTCCTCCCCCACAACCGGATAGTTATGAGCCAGCGGTATACCGGTGAATTTTGCTGTTTTTTCTACATAGTCAGGCAATTTTGACAGGTCATTATTTATCACCCCTAACAGGCGAAGATTTACAAGCAACAGATCCATAGGAAGATTTCCAACCCTTTCTCCAATTCCCATCGCAGTTCCGTGCACTCTGTCCACGCCAGCTTCAATGGCAGTAAGAGCATTTGACAGAGCCATTCCCCGGTCTCTGTGACCGTGCCAATCTATCTTAATAGACTCATCTCTCGTGCTGAGAAACTCCCGGGTCCATCTAACCAAACTTCTCACGCCATCGGGAGTCGCGTGCCCGCAAGTATCGCAAAGGCAGAGCCGGGACGCGCCGGAGTCAATTGCAGCTCCAAAAAGTGTTGCCAGTGTTTCAGGGTCTGCGCGAACAGTGTCTTCAGTAACGAACATGACGGGCAACCCTTCATTATGGGCGAAACTTACCGCTTCAGTTGTCCGCTGAACCATAAGATCAAGTGTCCATTCTTCAGCGTAAACACGAATAGGGCTGCTGCCGATAAAGGCGCAACACTCAATGGGGATGCCCACTTCCTGCGAAATTTCCGCAATGGGCTGAATATCCGCAATAACCGTTCGTGCGGCACAGTTTGGTGTTATTTTCATATTGTTTGAAGCTATCTCTTTCACCAAAGCTGATACATCTGACCGTGCGCGAGGTCCTGCTCCGGGAAGCCCAACATCCGCCGTGTGAATTCCTATCTCTTCCATCAGATGTAGCAGTTCGATCTTTTCTTCCAGCGAAGGGTCCTTCACCGAAGGCGATTGAAGCCCGTCTCTCAGAGTTTCATCATCAAATTCGATTCCGCTTTTTCCCGATAGCGCATTACCGTCGATGGTATTCCAATCATAGATAAGCTGATCCATACCAGGTGTGGATGTTTTATTCAAACTTCGATCATCTCCCCTTGAATTTGGCGTCCCTCTTTTCGAGGAACGCGTTCATTCCTTCCTTCATATCTTCAGTCCCGCAGAGAATGCCGAACCTGTCCGATTCGATAGCAAGACCTTCTTCAAGCGACATATTCATTCCTCGCTGAACCGCTTCAATACACATTTTAATAGCAATAGGAGCGTTGGATATTATCTCTTTCATCATTTCTTTCGCCGCGTTAAGAGCCTCACCTTCAGGCACTACTTTATTAACGATGCCAAGCCTTTCAGCCTCTTTCGCAGTGATGATTTTTCCTGTGAGAATCAGCTCCAAAGCACGCGCAGTCCCGATGAGGCGGGGTAACCGTTGAGTGCCGCCGAATCCGGGCATAATTCCAAGTCCGACCTCGGGCGCGCCCAAATTGGCGTTCTCTGATGCGATACGGATATGACATCCAAGCGCCAGCTCGAATCCGCCTCCTAAAGCGTAGCCGTTTATCGCAGCGATAACAGGTTTTCCCATAAGTTCGAAAACTGTGAGAGTATCCTGCCCGTTAATTGATGTTTCTCTCCCTTCGAGAATAGATGCTTTTGCAAGCTCGTTAATGTCTGCGCCCGCCATAAACGCCTTATCTCCTTCACCCGTCACTATCATTCCCGCAACGGATTGATCCTTACTAACGGCGATAGCAGCCGCTTTCAATTCCGCATTCGTTTCAGCATTCATAGCATTCAGGACTTCAGGACGATTTACCGTCACCACGGCGATCCTGTCATCCACTTCATATTTTATAGTATTATAGGACATATCCTCTCCCGAGTATTATCGTTCCTTCCAGAACGTCCTGCTAAATAGGACGATAACGGTAAACAGTTCAAGTCTTCCAAGAAGCATACAGAAATTCAGTAAAAGTTTCCCAAAAGCCGGCAAATGGGCATAATTATCAGTGGGACCCAAACTCCCGAGAGCGGGACCAATATTTCCGATAGCCGAAGCCGTTACGGACAGAGCGCTAACAATATCCAAGCCTATTGCCGCCATAATTATACTTACGGTGACGAAAATTCCCATATAGAAAAGGAAAAATCCGAGCACATTCCTGATCACATCATCGGAAATGACTCGTTCGCCGAATCGCACAGGATAAACAGCTGTCGGATGGACGAGTCTTCTGATCTCATGAGCAGCGTGCTTCACAAGTATAACGACCCGAATAACTTTCATCGAACCGCCTGTTGAGCTTGCGCATCCGCCGATGAACATCATCGCAAGTACGAGCAACTGACCTGCCGGGATCCAGAGTTCGAAATCCGTTATCACATAACCTGTCGTCGTAAGAATAGCCACGGTTTGAAACAGTGCTTTTCGTACCGCTACATCTCCTGTAACGTTTTCGCTGATGAATATAATTACCAGGAACGCTACCGAGAATATTACTATTAACCCAAGATAGAACTGAAATTCTTTATCGCGAATGTGAGCGACCAGATCGCCTTTGAACAGCCTGAAATGAAGCGCGAAATTAGCTCCCGCGAGCACCATAAAAAAGATGATCACATATTCAAAATATGCACTGTTATAGTGCGCAATGCTTGCGTTTTTCGTTGAGAATCCGCCGGTAGCCATTGTTCCGAACGTATGACAGATCGAATCGAATAAATCCATTCCTCCGGCATAAAGCATAATGACTTCAACTCCGCTGATGAGAATATATGTGATCCAGAGTAGCTTCGCGGTTTCTCTGATTCGCGGAGTAAACCTGTCTTTGGTGGGACCCGGCGCTTCCGCTTTATAAAGCTGAGCGGCTCCGATTCCCAACATAGGAAGGATGGCAAGGGAGAACACGATAATTCCCATTCCGCCGAGCCAATGAGTCAGTGAACGCCAAAAGAGTATGCCGTGGGGCAGAGCTTCAATGTCTATGAGGATTGAAGCGCCTGTAGTGGTAAACCCGGACATAGATTCAAAAAATGCGTCTACAGGACTTGATATACTTCCCGATATAAGAAAGGGTAACGCACCGAAGATAGCGCTTGTGATCCATCCTAATGTGACTATGGCAAATCCATCTCTGACTTTTATATCAGATTCACCCCTTGTGGTAAACCATACTACAAAGCCTGTCCCAACTGTGATCCCGACTGAAATGAGAATAGCATTAAAATCGCCATCCATATAGTAGAGCGAAAACGGAAGAGCCAGTGTCATCGCCCCGCCGAGGAATATCCAGAGTGCCCCTAAAGTATTAAGTATCTGCTTGAAATTCACTGTATAACCGTAATATAGTTAAAGTAATAGTTTAATATAATTATGGAGAGAATAATTTTTCTACTTCAGGTATCGCATCTGCCCGAGTGAAAACGACCACCTTATCTCCGGGAACGATCACACTATCACCTGTTGGTATGGTGATCTCGTTCACATGCATTTGCGCTCCGATTATAGTTCCGTCGGGGAAATTGCAATCTTTTATCGGCTTTTTAGTCACTTTGCTATCCAATTGAGGAATGAGTTCAATTGCCTCAACATCTGTCCCCTCAAGAGATGTGACGGAAACCACTACTCCCTTTCGCACGTATTTCAGTATCGCATCCACAGTGGCTGCACTCTTGCTTACGACAGAATCAACTCCTATATGATCCACCACCGGCATCAGATCAGTACGCGTTACGTGAACTATTGCCTTTTTCACTCCCAGATCCTTTGCAAGAATAGCGGCGACGATATTCTTCTCGTCAAGCTGTGTTACCGCTACAAATGCGTCTATATCATTGATCCCTTCACTATTCAACAGCTCGATATCCGTGCCGTCGCCTTTTATAATGAGCGAATTTTTAAGCATTTTGGCTGCTCTTTCAGTTTTCGATACGCTCAAATCAATAATTTTCACCGAGATCTTATCTTCGAGCAGTTGCGCGAGACGTCTTCCGATCTTCCCTGCTCCAAGTATCATAATGTTTTCAGCAGGTTCCCGCTCTTTGCCGGCTAATTTCATCACGTCGGAAATAGAATCGGTTTCGGCGATAATATACACATGATCTTTCTGCTCAAACATTTCCGAGCCGGTTGGCATGATAGTTTCCCCATTCCTGCTGATGGCGACGGTCCTGTATTCTAATTCAGGGTGTCTTTTAGCTAATTCTATTAAATTTTGGCCTATCATGGGCGAATCATCCCGAAGTTTCATCCCGACAAGCTGAACTCTTCCGCCGGAAAATTCCGCTACCTCGCTTGCTGCGGGTCGTCGTATAAGGTTTTTGATCTGTTTAGCCGCCTCTTCTTCGGGATGGATCATTTTGTCCACACCGAGCTGAGCGGGCGTTATAAGCGCTCTTGGTTTGGAATATTCCGCGTTCCTTACGCGGGCGATCTTCGTATCCACTCCGAGCCTGTTCGCAAACATACATGCCATTATATTTACTTCATCTACGCTTGTCACACCGATGAGCATATCTACTTTCTTTATGCCTGCCTCGGAAAGCGTTCCCGCGCTGGCTCCATTTCCCTCCAACACAAGAACATCCAAATGCTCCCGAGCCCTCTGGCACTTTACCGAATCATCGTCAAGCATAGTAATATCGTGGTTTTCTTCCGATAACATTTTTGCGAGGTAAAATCCTACTTCCCCGGCTCCTACGATAATGATTTTCATTGATTATTTCCTGTTTGAAATGCCTCTGCTTTGTGAACATTATTAAATGCTTCTACCGCCTGCAGAGTTCCCTCTTTATTTACATCTAAATGAAAAACTGCCCTGAGCCGTTGCGGCGCAAGAGCCAAAATTGCCACTCCCGCATTGCCTAATGCTTCCGCCCACTCTGCAGCTGTGCCTATTGACGGGTCAATGTCTATCATGACTATATTTGATTGAACCCAATCGAGATCGACAGAGACTCCTTCTAAACCCGCGATTCCCTCAGCAAGGGTCCGTGCGTTTTTATGGTCGTCCTTCAATCCTTCAGCGTTATTCTCAAGAGCGTAGATCCCTGCTTGAGCAATGATACCCGCCTGCCTCATTCCTCCGCCATAAGTTTTCCGGTAACGATGTGCCTTTTCAATAAATTCTTTTGAGCCTGCGATCACCGAACCCACCGGCGCGCCGAGTCCTTTTGAAAGACAGATGCTTGCCGAATCAAAATAGGAAGTCCACTCTGAGGCGGCAATGCCCGTGGCGGCAACGGCATTCATCAGTCTCGCTCCGTCAAGGTGCATTCTGATTCCATGTTCTTTGGCGAGAGCGGATATTTCTTTTACCTGCTCAAAAGGAAAGATAGTTCCGCCCGCCCTGTTATGAGTATTTTCCAATGCTATAAGAGTTGATTGCGCGAAATGAGCGTTATCCGGTCTAATATTTTCTCTCACCTGGTCAGCGGTGAACGATCCCATATGACCTTCAAGTGTTCTGAGCATTACTCCCGATAGGAGAGCAGGACCGCCCGCTTCATAATTGAAAAGGTGACATCCTACTTCGCAGATGACCTCATTTCCGGGCTGTGTGTGAACGTTGATGCTGATCTGATTTGCCATAGTACCGCTGGGAACGTAGAGAGCAGCTTCTTTGCCTAATAGTTCCGCAACGATTTCCTGAAGATTATTAATACTTGGGTCTTCACCGAATACGTCATCACCGACTTCCGCATTCATCATTGCCTCTCTCATCCCTGCTGAGGGCTTTGTGACCGTGTCGCTCCTGATATCGATCATGCCGAGCTTTTATTCTCCAAGGGAGTGAATTCTTAGCATCCCAAAATTTAGAATAAATGAAGTTAACTAAACAGTAAATTCATACAATTAGTTATAATTATTTTTGGGCTGATTTTGCCTTAATATTATCCGCCTTGACATCATGTACTACCAATAAGTAAATTTGTGATTATTTTTTATTTTTAACGAGGATATCAATAATGAATTTAGCCAATTTAGGTTTTCGGACAGTTCAAAGTATCATCTGTTTCATTTTTATATCAGTCACAACAGCTAACACGATAAACGCTCAGGAAAACTATAAATCAATAACACTAAATGAGTATCTCAACCAATTAAAAGAGAAGCATCCGTTTTTTGTAAAAGAAAATCTTAGGCCTGAGATTGCTAAAGAAATACTCTCAGGGCTTACGGGAACGGAGGATTGGAAAGTCGTTTCTTCTCTCGGCTTTTCTACTCAGGAACCGGCAATAAATTTTTCCGGTCCCGACCGGACAGACGCCCTATCCTTCACTGGAGGCTTTGAAAAAACATTCTGGGCCACAGGCGGAAGACTCTCAGCATCATTCTCGTCAACGAGTCTGAATTTTACGCTTCCCGCTTTACCAGAATTTTCAACCTTCCCGACCGAATGGTTTCAAAGTCAATTTGATCTAACATACATTCATCCGATATTGAAAAACAGAAGCGGATTTCTTGATAAGTTGCAACACAACCTTCAGAAATTTGACGTTGATATTTCCGAGGTAACAAAATTGGAGAACGAAGAAAATTTCTTATTGAATGCGTCTACGAAATATTTGACATGGGTATTCCTTTCAGAACAGTTAAAAATAATTGATGAGAGGCTTGCATTGAGCGAATCTGAAATGGAAAGGACAAAAAGAAAGAGAGCTTCGAACCTAGTTGAAAAGGTTGATGTTTTGAGAGCAGAAGATGCTGTCCGCATCGCAAAACAGAATAAAATGCTGACAGAATCTCAGTTTGACGGGCTAAGAGCGGAATTGGCAGTACAGACCCAACTGCCCGAAATCAATTACGCTGAACCCGAGTTTGATCTTTACACAACACAAGATTTAGATCCGTTGGAATCTGAAAAGGCTGAATTAGAAAAGGAATCGAGATTAGTTAAGACACTGCAAATAAGGATTAAACAAATAGGATTGGCTCAGAACGGATTTAGAGAAACTGCCAAACCCGAAATGGGAATTGTCGCTCAGGTTAGCGCGAAAAGTTTCGAAGAGGACTTTGGCGGTTCATTGAGTACTGATAAGACCGACGCACTCTTGGGAATTCAGTTTAGTCTGCCATTGGGAAACAGGACAGCCAATGCCGGTATCAACAGGACACGGCTACAGATCTCTCAAATCGAGAACGAATTGAATGACCTTCTGCTTCAGCTAACTTCATCGCTCAGCAGCTTACACATTCAAATGGGAAAAATGAAAGAAGTACTGGAATTGAATCAGGAACAAATATCCTCAGCACAGGAGAAAACAACTGAGGAACTAAAACTCTATAATCAGGGACGAGGCGATCTCACCTTTGTGATACAGAGCCGCGATAACGAACAGAATGCAAAACTTCTTTACGCTGTAAACGCATTCACATATCAAAATCTTCTGATACAATACAAGGCTCTGATGGATGAACTGCTCTGAAATCACAAGCCGGGGAAATTGAACTATGAAGGGATTAATACGATTTTTTGCCGAACGTGAACTTCTTGCAAATCTAATTGTAGTGGTCATTCTGCTGTTAGGAGTCGGGTCCGCCCTTACGGTAAAGAGAAACCTGTTTCCGCTGGTCGATCTTGATGAGTTGATGGTGACAACCCGGTATCCGGGTGCTTCTCCTGAAGATGTGGAACTTAACGTTACAAATAAATTGGAAGATGAGCTGAAAGGAGTCGACGGTATTGACCTGATGACCTCCTTTTCGTTGGAAAATATCTCCGTAATAAATATAAAAGTTGACGAGGAAGCCAAAGATAAGGAAAAGGTGAAGCGTGATATTCACGATGCGGTAAACAGGGTAACAGATTTCCCTCAGGAAGTAACTGAATCACCTTATGTATTTGAAAAGAAAACAGAAAACATTGAAGTGTTATGGGTTGGCATTTCCGGCGAAGTACCGTATAGAACCTTGCACCGTGTTGCGAAGCAGTTCAAAAAGAAATTAGAGAATCTCAAAGGAGTTTCTCGGGCAGATAAAACGGGATATCTGGATCGGGAAATAAAAGTTGAGGTTTCGCAGGACGCCATCGAGAAATTTCAGATACCTCTAAGGGAAATTGTAGCCGCTATTCAGGGAAGGAATATCAGAGCCACCGGTGGCTCCTTTGAATCTTACACGAGCGATAAAAGTATCGTAACTATGGCTCAATTTGAAGAGCCGGAAGATGTTGGAGATGTAATAGTCCGTTCCACGTTCGACGGTCCAAGTGTTGACATCAATGACTTAGCTATAGTTGAAGACGGATTCGAACCTGAAAAGACTCGCTTCCGCATGAACGGGAAAACCGCAATTGGATTTACAATATTCAAGAAACGAAATGCTGATGTCATTCGGGTGGTTGAATCGATAAAAGAGCTGATGGAGAAGGAAAAAGAGTTTTTACCTGATGGCGTCGAGATTCAGTATTCAAGTGATCAATCCCGGTTCTTGAAGAACAGACTGCAGATCCTCGCGAATAACGGAATGATCGGTTTGGGACTCGTGACTTTTGTTTTATTCATCTTTCTGAATATTCGAACCGCCTTTTGGGTCGCTCTTGGAATTCCCCTTACAATGATGGGAGTACTATTTCTCGCTCCCCTTTTTGATGTGACGATAGAACTTATCTCACTAATG
>CBDUTM010000026.1:0-10444 GCA_965369985.1 uncultured bacterium
GAATGCGGGAGGCGTTAACCTTGATTCCTGCTTGGATGCATTGAGAAGTACTGCAAAAGAATTGGGCATCTCGGGTTTAAAGATAGGTATCGTAAAAGGTGATGATATATTGGATAGGCTTGATGAGCTGTTGAATAATGGCGCACCTTTAGCTAACATGGATACCGGTCTTTCGCTAAAAGAGATCAGGGACAGCATAGTTTCCGCTAATGTATATTTAGGCGCAGCTCCAATCGCAGAGGCACTTTCGCAAGGCGCCGATATCGTGATCACCGGGAGAGTGACCGACACAGGATTAACGCTCGCTCCAATGATATATGAATTCGGCTGGAATTCTGATGACTTCGATCTTCTGGCTGCAGGAACAGTGGCAGGGCACATTCTTGAATGCGGGGCTCAGAGCACCGGCGGTAACTACTCTCGTTGGTGGGATGTTCCTGATTATTCAAATATAGGATACCCTATTGTTGAAGCTTCTTCTGACGGCTCCTTTGTTATAACGAAACACGATGGAACAGGTGGGCTGATAAACAGGGAATCGGTCAGCGAACAACTGCTATACGAAATGGGGGCACCAACGAATTATATCACTCCCGATTGTGTAGTAGATTTCACAAGTATCGCTTTAGAAGAAGAAGGGAATGATCGGGTACGTGTCACCGGAGTTAAGGGAGGCGCAGCTACCGATACATTTAAAGTGTCTATCAATCATTTCGTCGGATATAAAGCGTCTGGGAGTTTAACTATTTCAGGTCCATTCGCAGTTGATAAAGCAAAAAAATGCGCAGAAATCATATGGGAAAGACTCAAACAAGCAGGATGTAAATACGAAGAAACGAATACCGAATTTTTGGGATTGGATTCCAGCCACGGAACGATAAATCCAATTCCGGAACAGGTAAATGAAGTTGTACTCCGACTTGGCGTTCGGGATTCAGATAGATCAGCGGTTGAACGTTTCGGGAAAGAGTTGGCTCCTGTTATAACTAACGGTCCTCCGGGTATCACAGGATTCGCAGGTGGAAGACCGAGACCACAAAATATCTATGCGTATTGGCCTGCCCTGTTAAAGAAAGAGCTGATAAAAGCTGAAGTAACAGTGGAATCTATTTAAGCAGGAAAAAAATCAAACTTTTAGATATTGCGCATGCACGATCAGGGGATAAAGGTAATTCAAGTAATATCGGGTTGATCGCTAAAAGCCGCGAAGCTTATGATATCATAGAAGCAACCGTAACGGCAGAAAAAGTCAAAACACATTTTGGTGATATTGTAAAAGGGGATGTTGAACGCTACGAGCTTCCGAACCTTCTCTCGCTGAACTTTATATTACATGATTCGTTGGGAGGAGGAGGTTCACAATCGTTGAAAAACGACGCGCAGGGAAAGACACACGGGCAAGGCTTACTCCTTATGGAGATTGAAATTCCTGATGAATTCGTTATTGGAATGGATGAAAATCGACCAAGCAGCTGAAAAATGACTATTTTTACATCAAATTCCCCTGAATATAATTGAAATAACAGTGCAGTAAGATTTATTCAAAAATACTTTCCCCTTGCTGATATAGGCTAATCTGATTAAGTTTATCGTTGTTAATACTTGTTTATTAACGAATATAGGATAATTATTGGAAAAAGAAGAAACTCTTTCACTTCTTAAGAATTTAAGCTCTCCCTTAGACCTTTCAAAAGGTTCTGTGGGTATCATACTTGCAGCAGGGCATGGAAAGCGAATAAAATCTGAAAAGTCTAAAATGCTCCACGAAATTTGGGGTAAACCAACCGTTGTGCGAGTCCAAAGAGCTTTAGAGGATGGATTGGGAAGCTCGGCTCAGATTATGGTAGTTGGTATAAAAGGTAATGAGGTTGCGGAAGCGGTTGATAGGAAAGATAATCTCGCATTCGTTTTTCAGGAGAAGCAAAAAGGAACAGGAGACGCCGTTAAAAGAGCGTTGACTCTTTTAAGCGAGGAAGATTTCGATGGAGCTGTTTACATAGTTCCGGGAGATATGGGACTTATAGACAAAGACACTATATCCGATTTTAAAGAATCATTTCAATCTTCAAAAGCAGATATGATGGTCTTGACGGGACTCTACGAAGGAGATACGGAGCGTAATCACTACGGCAGAATAGTTCGAGTGCCGGATGGAAAGCATAAGGGCGAAGTAGTTGAAATTATGGAACACAAGGATATTCTTGCAATGAACAATGCTCAAGCACATCAAATTACTCACAAAGGGATGCAATTCGAGGTGAGCAAAACTGATCTTTTAACCGCCCGTGAATTTAACACGGGAATATTCGGTTTTAAGGCAAAATCATTAAGAGAAAATCTTGAAAAACTTACTACTGATAATGTTCAAGGTGAATTATATATCACGGACCTTATAAAGATATTTAACGAAGATGATAAGAATGTCCGTGCCGCGAATGCTGAGGACAGCAGATTAGTAGAGGGATTTAACGAAAAAAGCGTTTTATTGGAAATGGAAGCCGTTGCAAGAGAAAGAGTATATGAACTTCTGAAAGATGTTATTACGATTGAAGACAGATATGATTTTTTCATTGCTGAAGAGTTAGTTGAACGGATATTGAAGCTTGATAAATCAGGGAAAACCGGAGACATAATAATACACAAAGGTGTTTCACTCGGACCAAATGTGCAGCTCTCTGACGGCGTTGAAATATGTTCGAACAGCCAGCTAACCGGTGATGTGCAGATAGGGGCTAATACTTTTTTGGGGAAAGGAGTAATGATGAGTAACTTTCCCGATCAGTCCATAATTATTGGTGAAGGAACGAAAATTCTGCATGGCAACGAAATTAAAGGAGAAGTAAAGATCGGTGATAATTGTATGATCGAATCGCACGTATCAATCACAGGTAGTGATGAATATAATGTAATTATAGGAGACAATGTCCATTTGAGGGGTGTAACCAATATATTTGGAAGCAATATTGAGGACGGTGTTCATATTACCCATTCAGTGGTGAAACGTAAAAATGTGAAAAATTTAGGATCAGAAAGCGGAAGTACACCTACAATACGATATATTTTACCTTCTCCTGAGGGAGAAGATGCGGTGTCAGATATTTGAGCAGCAAGATCAAACTGATTAATGTTTCTTTTATCGCCGAACTGATACTCGATAATCCACCTGTAAATGCGCTCGGGGCAGAGACCGTAGCCGAACTGTTTGAAGCTACCGAACAAATCGGTGAGTGGGTCAAGAGTCGTCAAACACGAGTCGTGATTCTACGATCGGAGGGAAAACATTTTTGCGCGGGAGCAGACCTTAAAGAAAGACTAGGACTAAGTGATTCGGAAGTAGCCACGGCAGTTAAAAAGATACGTAAGGCAATTGACGGAATATGGAATATCAAGGTTCCTGTGCTCGCATTGATTCAAGGCGTTGCATTGGGCGGAGGGATGGAAGTCGCGCTTGCATCGGATATTCGGCTTGCGGCAGATGATTCGAAAATGGGACTAAAGGAAGTTTCGTTGGCAATAATGCCGGGTGCCGGGGGCACTCAAAGGCTTCCGCGGATCGTAGGTATGGGTAAGGCATTAGAATGGATAACCACTGGGAAGGATATAAGTCCGGAGGAAGCGCTAAAATCGGGGCTCTTAAACGAAATTATACCGGCAAATGATTTGCTGGAGCGAGGACGCAATTTAGCGAAGTCTATAGCAAGTAACGGTCCTATTGGTGTACAATCCGCGAAAAAAGCGGTACGTGATGGATTTGACAGAGAGTACAATGACGCAATGGATATTGAATGGTCTGAATACTTGAAGACCGTTCCTACTCAAGATAGAATAGAAGGATTGAATGCTTTTAAGGATGGTCGGAATCCGAAGTATGAAGGGAGGTAGCGCTTTACTCACTTGAACGGAGCAAAGAATATAGATATATTGGCTACTAGAGAAAACTTAAAGGAAAACTAAATTGGATTTTTTCACGGATGATCAGCGGCTTCTGCAAGAGACGATAAGGGATTTTGCGCTTAACGAAGTAGCGCCTATAGCAGATGAGATAGACGAAGAAGAACGCTTTCCTCTTGAGACTGTGGATAAAATGTTTAAACTCGGTTTAATGGGTATACCCTTTTCACCGGAATATGGCGGAGCCGGTATGGATTACGTATCCTATGCGATCGCAGTTGAGGAGCTCTCAAAAGTATGTGTTTCAACAGGTATAACGTTAGCGGCGCATATCTCACTTGGGGCGGGTCCGATATACTATTTTGGAAATGAAGAGCAGAAGAAAAAATATCTTCCCGGTCTTACACAGGGAGGGAAATTAGCCTCATTCGGACTAACAGAAGCAAACGCAGGAAGTGACTCTGGAGCAACTCAAACAACAGCTGTTCAGGAGGGCGATCAATGGGTAATAAATGGGTCAAAAATGTTCATTACCAACGCCGGATTCGCAGAAACATTTGTTCTCTTGACCGTGACAGATCGGAATAATGGTAAACCCGAATTCACAAATTTTATTGTAGATAAAGGGACACCCGGTTTAATAATAGGACCTCCGGAGAAAAAAATGGGATGGAGAGGGTCCGACACACGTGCGCTGACATTTGAAAATCTTAAAGTTCCGGCTGAAAATATGCTGGGAAAAAGAGGTGAAGGTTTCAAACAATTCATGCAAACTTTAGATGGCGGAAGAATTTCGGTCGGAGCTCTGAGCCTGGGATTAGCCGAGGGAGTTTACGCCGCATCGCTAAAGTATGCGAATGAACGCACCGCTTTCGGAAAGCCGATATTCGATTTTCAGGGGATAAGTTTTAAATTAGCGGATATGGCAATGAGAATTGAAGCAGCGCGCCATTTAGTTTATAACGCTGCCAGAATGAGAGACGAAGGAAAGGATATCAAAAAAGTTTCCGCTATGGCGAAACTTTACGCATCTGAATTAGCGATGTGGGCAGCAGGTGAGGCAATTCAGATTCATGGAGGTTATGGTTATTTGAAAGATTTTCCCGTAGAACGGTTTTATAGAGATGCAAAGGTATGCGAAATCGGAGAGGGTACTTCAGAAATCCAAAGAATCTTAATTGCGAGAGAGATAAAAAAAGAACTTCGGTAAAAAAATCCAATGGCAAAAATAGATTCAAATAAAATAGATTTAATTGTAAGGTATGGCACTATAACAGTGTTGTTAATATCAAGTTTATTCTTTTTCCCCAGGGAAAAATCACTCGAATACGCATATGATGTTGGTCAGATCACTACGGAAGAAATTATAGCTCCCTTCGATTTTCCGATCTTAAAAATGAAGAAGGAACTTGAGGCCGATAGAGCTGTTGCTCTTGCGGAGATTTATCCTCTTTTTGTGCGAAGAGATGATCTGATGTTATCTCAGCTGGATGAGATGGATCAGTTTTTTGACATTCTTCGGAACGTAAGAAGCGCAAAAAGTCAGTACGGCAAGAACCTGGTTGCTAAGGTGTTGCGAGGTACCAGTCTTGATTCTGTTTTTTTAGCACAATTAAATGCGGATTCCGCCCTGCTTTTTGGCTTAATTGACCAGGTAGGAAATGGATACGGATTTGATATCTCAACATCCCTCTGGAATTTTATGACGGATTCAGATAAACAGCCGTCCGGTGGCGTAAATGTTTTGGAAGCGTATAGCGCCAATATAGAACGAATAGCACGAGATTTATTCAGAGAAGGTATTCTTGATATTGCACTGAATGATATTAAAAAACAAGAGATAGCCGTATTAGAGAAGGGCGAGGAGATCGTTGGTGATAAAGGGTATTACATGAGTCACCTTGATGTTGGCGGTCAAGCTGATATTCGCCTGAAGGCAAGCTTGGGAATAGAATCCGGTGATGAAATTGATGTGGGTGTTCGAATATTGGGGAATTTCATTAAACCCAATATTATTTATGACAAAGAGACAACTACTAATCGGGAACGGGATGTTATTGCGTTGGTTCCCATCAGTCGCGATATAGTTAGAAGAAATGAACGAATTGTTGACAGGAATGAGCGGGTTACTCCTGCCATTCAGCAGAAACTCGATTCGATGTTTTCTGAGAAAAAAAGACGGGGAGAAGAAAAAGAAGGGATCGTAACTTTACTGCCACAAATAGGCAGATTACTGTTAGTATCGGTAATACTCTTTTTCTTCGGCGCTTTTATAGTCGCCTACCGTCCGCAAATTTATAAAGACAATAGACTGGTGCTACTTATCGGATTGATATTTTTATCCCATATCGCCTTCTCATCGCTGGTGATCTATCGTTTTGGTCTTTCGGAATATTTGATTCCAATAGTCATCGCTTCAATGGTATTCACTATTTTAGTTGATGCACGTATCGCTTTCATCGGAACTGTAACGCTTGCGCTCCTCATCGGAGTAATTCTCGGCAATAAACTCGATTTTGTGATTGTATCGGTATTTGCGGGAACAGCATCGATATTTTCCGTTACCCGGTTGCGGACGAGAAGCCAACTCTTCAAATCTGTCGTGTACGTTTCAGCTTCATATATTATTGCCATAACCGCGGTTGAACTGTTAAAATTCAGCAGCACAGATGTCTTGTTGGAAGGTTACGGTTATGCCTTCGTCAACGCGCTCTTCTCACCGATCATCGTATACGGGATCATCGGATTTTTAGAAGTCGCCTTTGGAATTACAACTGATTTAACGCTTTTAGAACAATCTGACCTCAACAGGCCGCTATTGAAGCAGTTAGCTATAAAAGCACCCGGAACCTATCATCATAGCGGTTTGGCAGGTAATCTCGCAGAGGAAGCGGCGGATGCCATAGGCGCAAATTCCTTGTTGGCAAGAGTAGGATCATATTATCACGACATTGGGAAAATGAACAAACCGGAATATTTTGTTGAAAATCAGATGGGCGCGGAAAACAGACACGAGATGTTGCGACCAAACTTGAGCGCACTGATACTTGCTTCCCATGTCCGCGATGGGATCGATCTGGCAAAAAAACATAAATTACCCGATGTGATAACCCAATTTATCTCCTCTCATCACGGTACGATGCGGATGGAATATTTTTACAAAAAAGCCGTTGAGCAAGCCGGAGATGAATCCAAAGTAAATGAAATGGACTTCAGATACCCCGGTCCGCTACCGATCTCGAAAGAAGCCGGAATAGTTATGCTCTGTGAAGGGATAGAGGCTGCCACGAGATCGATCAAAGAAAAGACCCTCAACCGAATAAGCGATATGGTGGAATTAATAATACAGGGCAGGCTTAACGATGGGCAGTTAGATGAATGTGATTTGACACTTGCTGAAATTGGGAAAATAAAAGAAGCGATATTGCCTATGTTGATAGGGATGTATCATGTGAGGATCGAATATCCTGAAGATACGAAAAAAGATGAAGGGAAACCTTCTGAAAATGGAGACACAGAAAAGGATTCAGAGGAAACATCAGTAGAAACTGAATCTATTCATGGACATGACGCTTAATGTAGAGAATGCCGAGCGAGCGGGAATCCAACCTGATCTAATCAAATCCGCGGTCAACGAAGTTTTTTCAGGTGAGGCAATGACGATCAGTTCTATCTCAGTACTTTTCATATCCGATGATGAGATCATCGAAGTGAATAAAAAATATCTCGATCACAATTTTACAACTGATGTTATAACTTTTCCGCTGAGCGAAAATTCAGACCCTATAGAAGGCGAAATATATATCAGTATCGATACAACTCGACGTAATTCTGTGGAATTCGGAGTTTCACACGAGAGTGAATTACTTCGGGTCGCGATTCACGGCGCCTTACATCTCTCCGGATATGATGATTCAACTTCTAAATTAAAATCGAAGATGAAGGAAAAGGAAGACTATTACCTTGATCTGGTGGTGGGAGATTAAGATCATGGAAAATCATCGGGAGGAGCTGTAACTGCTGGATAATTATTTTTGGTATAAGATAGCAGGATTAGTAGTTTTAATGCTGATTTCAGCATTCTTTTCGAGCAGTGAAACGGCGTATTTTTCTTTAAAAGAGAGTCGTATCAAAGAACTCTCGACAGAAAAAGGAAAGCGGAAGAAACGGATGTCCGCTCTCCTGAGAGAGCCCCGGAAACTCCTGATAACGATTCTGACCGGTAATACAATAATAAACGTAATAATTGCAAGCCTCGCGACTTTAATCGCCCTGGATATTGCCGTTGAGAAGGGGATAAACAGAAACACTGCGGTATTAGCTGAAGTTATAATTGTGACCTTATTGGTTCTGATCTTTTCGGAAGTTTCTCCAAAATTAGCGGCTGTCAGACATTCTGAGGCGATCGCGAAATTGTTTGCGTATCCTCTTTCTATCGTACACGTTATCCTGCAACCAATTTCACGAGTTCTGTACGGATTGACGGATTTTGTAATGCGAATCTTCGGTATTGAAAAAAGTCGAATTAATTTCAGTGAAGAAGAAGTTAAAACGCTGGTAGATGTTGGAGAAGAGAGCGGTACTCTTGAAAAAGAAGAACACAAAATGCTCCACGCTGTCATCGAATTAGGTGAAACAATGGTCAGAGAGATAATGGTTCCCCGGACAGATGTTACTATGATGCACGAGGATACTACTATAGAAGAAGCGGTTGAAATAATACGCAAAAACCGGTATTCTCGTATTCCTGTGTACGGCGAGAGCGTCGATGATATTGAAGGAATTCTTTATACTCGGGATTTGATCCAATATCTAGCTAAGCAGCCGGATAAGCTGTTAATATCAGAGCAACTCAGACCCGCATACTATGTTCCGGAAACAAAAATGGTAGATGAACTTTTGAAAGATTTTCAGGAACGCAGGAAAAAATTCGCGCTTGTTGTGGATGAATATGGGGGATTAGCCGGACTTGTAACGCTTGAAGATATACTTGAGGAAATAGTCGGCGAAATACAGGACGAGCATGATAACGAACAACCGATATTCAGAAAGATAAACGAATATAGGCTTCAAGCGGACGCAAGATGGGATCTTGACGATGTGGAAGAGGAGATCGGAATCTCATTTCCGTCAGGCGAGGGCTATGATTCTCTTGGCGGGTTTCTTTTTCACCAATTCGGAGAAATTCCTGCCGAAAATCAGGAAATCCTATACAGTGGTGTAAAATTCAAAGTGCTGAGTGTCCGGTCAAATCGCATAATGGAAGTGGAAATTGACAGTTCCAATAAAGAAAGAATAGATGAAGATGATTAATTTATCTTAAGATATAAACGTGGGGGGAAAATTATGAAAGCAGTTGTTTATTATAACTACGGGTCACCGGATGTTCTTGAATTAAAAGATGTAGACAAACCAATTCCCAAGGACGATGATGTACTTATAAAAGTTCATGCAGCTTCCGTAAATCCTCTGGAGTGGCATTTCATGAGAGGTAAACCATTATTTATGCGATTAGCGGGGTCGGGAATTCTAAAACCAAAAAACAAGATTCTCGGAGTTGACATTGCTGGGCGTGTTGAAGAAGTTGGCAGAAACGTACAGCAGTTTGAACCGGGTGATGAGGTATTCGGGGGAAGTGATTCAGGAGGGGGATTCGCTGAGTATGTGAGTGTCAGTGAAAATAAGTTAGCACTGAAACCGACCAATATAACCTTTGAGGAAGCAGCAGCTATACCTATAGCGGCGATCTCCGCCCTGCAAGGACTTCGCGATAAAGGGGAGATTCAGTCGGAGCAAAAGGTATTGATCAATGGTGCGGGCGGTGGTGTTGGAACATATGCTGTGCAGATCGCCCGATCGCTCGGGGCTGAAGTGACCGGAGTGTGCAGTACAGAGAAATTGGACACTGTGAGCTCCCTTGGTGCAGACCATCTGATTGATTATACGAAAGAAGATTTCACAAAAAGTGGGCAGCGTTATGATCTGATTTTAGATACTGCAGCATATCGTTCGATTTCAGATTATAAGCGGGCACTATCTCCCGAGGGAATTTATGTCATGATTGGTGGCTCCATGCCTCTTATGTTTCGGATTATGTTCTCAGGATTATGGATTTCAATGACCGGGAGAAAGAAATTCAAGATCTTGATGGCGAAAATAAACAGTGAGGATCTGGCTATCTTGAAAGAACTTTTTGAAACCGATAAAGTAGCAACTGTTATAGATAGGCATTATCCCTTAACCGAGACTGCGGAAGCTATCCGATATCTTGAAGAAGGACACGCCCAAGGAAAAGTCGTAATAACTATAGATCATAAAAACAATACTTGACAAATTGAAGGGAATTGAAATGACCGACATTACCCAAGAAACATCGCCACTTATTTATGCAAGAATTGCAGGGTTCCTGTATCTGCTTATGATCCCACTCGGGATTTTCGGTATTATGTATGTTCCTTCCACTCTTATCGTGTCGGGAGATGCCGCAGCAACAGCCGGTAATATCCTGGCTAATGAATCACTATTCCGCCTAAGCATTCTTAGCGCATTGATC
>CBDUTM010000027.1:0-10056 GCA_965369985.1 uncultured bacterium
AATAAAATATCTCGCATCAGATGAGCTGGGAGGGAGGCGATCAGGAACTCCGGGCGGCGATAAAGCAGCTGAATATGTAGCCTCAGAATTCAAAAGATTTGGACTTGCTCCAATTGATAAAAACAGTGATTACTTGCAGCCTTTTGATTTTTCATCTGAAGCCAAACAAGGGGAAAATAACTCATTTTCGGCAATTATAGACGGAAAACGGATCGAGTTCAAACATGAAGATGAATTCAGGCCGTTACCGCTTTCATCAAACGGTGAAACAATAGGGGAGGTGATCTTCGCCGGTTACGGAATTTCACTTAAAGATTCAAGCTATGATGATTATAGGGATATTGATGTAACAGGTAAATTTGTAATAGTTCTTAGATATTCCCACGACTTTGGAAAGACAGACTCAAAATACGAAGGTTACGTAAGCCTATCATCTAAAATGAAAAATGCCAGCAGACATGGCGCAGCCGGCATAATTCTGATTACTCCCTAAAAAGAAAATGCAGATGATGAGTTAATAAGATTCAATTATTTAAGATATTCTGAATTGGGAATCAAGGCCTTAACCATGAAACGATCGGCGGTAAACAATCTCATTACACCCCTTAATAAGACCATCACTGATTTAGGAAATGAGTTGGACGATTCGGAAATACCGATATCACAAATCATTCCCGGAGTATCTGTTACCATAGAATCTGATATTGTGCCCGTTGCAAAAAACAGCTTCAATGTTATGGCTTTCGTTGAGGGCAGTGATCCCGAATTTAAAGATGACTACATCATCATAGGCGCTCATTACGATCATCTCGGTATCGGAGGTCAGGGGTCTCTTGCACCGGATGAATACGGTTCCGTGCATAACGGCGCTGATGACAACGCTTCAGGGACGGCAGGAATGCTGGAATTAGCGGAGTATTTTTCAGCTAACAGAAACAAACTTCGTCATTCAATTTTATTTCAGGCATACGGCGCTGAAGAATCCGGACTTATTGGTTCGATACATTATGTTAATAATCCGTTAATGCCTCTTGAAAATGCAATTGCAATGTTCAATTTGGATATGATAGGCAGAGATACAGATACATCTGTCGTGATCAATGGGATAGCAGATTTTCCATTCTGGGAAGAGATATTGGATAAGGCAAATCTAAGTGTGGGCTTAGAGATAGATAGAACTAAACTTTCGGGAGGGAGATCAGACCACGCCTCATTTAGAAACAAGGGAATACCCAGCACATTTTTCTTCACGGGAGTGCATGACGACTATCATCGGCCTTCTGATGATTGGGAGAAAATAAACTTAAAAGGTGAAGTACGTATTATTAATCTTGTAAGGAATTTGGTTTGGGGGCTTGACGAGCTTGATGAAACTCCCGTACATAGCATTGTAGAGGGAGACATAATTCAACCTGGTCAGGTCTCTTTTCGGGTAGTCCTTGGGATCTTACCGGACTATGGTTATGCAGGTAATGGATTAAAAATCAGAAGTGTCAAAGAACATGGATCTGCTTCGGATGCCGGAATGAAAGACGGTGACATAATAATTAAGATGGGCGATAATGAAATTACCGATATTGAAGATTATATGAATATGCTGCAAAAGCTTGTGCCGGGTGAAGAAGTGGCATTGTCAGTTGAACGGGGAGCCAAAATAGTTGAAATTCACGCTACAATGCAAAGTCCATAATGGAGATTTGATTTTATGAAGAAAGTTATATCCTCGTTCGCAGTCTGCTTTTTGCTTCCGGTTATTCTGTATTCTCAATCAGTGACCTACACCTTGTCTATGCCCGAGCCGTGGACGCACTATTTTCATGTGACTCAGACTATCAAAGGAGAACGGAAAAACAACATTGATTTCATAATGCCTGTATGGATTCCCGGTTCTTACAAAGTTAGAGATTATGCCAAAAACGTTGAGGGATTCGCCGCGCACAGCGATAAATCAGATAATCTGAAGTGGGAAAAATTAGATAAGAACACTTGGCGCGTCTTCAGCGAAAAGGCTAACGAAGTAACTATCAGTTATAGGGTATATGCGTTCACCAAAAGTGTTAGAGAGTCGTTTTTGGATGATTCCCACGGGTTTGCTTCCCCTCCGGGCTTGTTCATGTATGTTGATAAACTGAAAGGCAGGAGAGCAAAACTGGTCATAGATCCTTATGATGATTTTTCTACTATCTCAACAGGTCTTGAGGCGAGCTCAGACGATAAATTCACATTTGATATACCTAAGTATGATATACTCATTGATTCCCCTCTGGAGATAGGAAATCAGAAAGTGTTTAAGTTTGAGGTAGACGGAGTCCCCCATGAAATAGCGATATACGGCGAAGGGAATTATGATTCTGTTATGGTAGCCGAAACAAAAAAAATTACAGAAAGCACGATAAAGATCTTTGGAGAAATACCCTATAAGCGTTATGTGTTCATTGTAATTCTCGGAAAACGCAGTGGAGGCGCTATCGAACATCTAAACTCGGCCGTTTACAATTACGGAAGATGGAATTTTCAACCCGAACGAAAAAGAAAGGCATGGAGAAGTGTTGTAGCGCACGAAATGTTTCATCTCTATAACGTAAAGAGGATCAGGCCAAGAGCTCTCGGACCCTTTGACTACACGAGAGAAAATTATACTTCACTCCTGTGGGTTATGGAAGGGTTCACCAGCTATTTTGGCACGCGAATACTACTCGACGCGGGATTTTTAACAGGTGATGAATATCGCGAAAGTTTGGCTACTCTCATAAAAAGAGTTTCCACAAGAAAGGGAGATAAGTATCAATCGGTATCAGCATCATCATTTGATGCGTGGATACGCTATTATCAGCGGAATGAAAATTCTTCCAATAGCGAAGTCAGCTATTACGACAAAGGGAATTTACTTGGGATGTTATTGGACCTCCAGATCAGACACTCTTCTAAAAATGAAAAATCACTTGCTGATGTGATGAGAAGGCTTTACTCGGAATATTATAAAAAGAAAAAAAGGGGATTCTCTAAAGAGGAATTTAAAAAAGAAGTGGAAAGGGCGGCAGGAATAAAACTTGATAAATTTTTCAGAGATCATGTGAACGATACAAAGGAAATAGATTTCAATAAATATTTGCTTTATGCCGGGCTTGAACTGGATAAAATTCCGTCAGCCTCGAAGGCTACTTCTCTCCTTGGGGTCGTCACGAGAGATAGGGGTGGGAAACTGACTATTTCACGGGTCGTGCGCGATTCGCCTGCATGGAATTACGGTCTGAATGTTAATGACGAAATTATTGCTATAAACGACCTTCGCGTTAACAAATCGGAACTCGAAGCGACAATGAATAGATTTCGATCAGGAGAGAATCTGAAGTTTACCATTGTCAGAAATGATTGGCTGAGAAATATAGATGTTGTTCTTGCCGAATCTTCCGAACAAGAATATTTTCTGTTTCCAATAGAGAAAGCCACAGAACTGCAAAAAAAGATTTACGAATCTTTTCTTATGCAAGAATGGTCCAAATCGGATAACTAATTTTTCTGAGCGAGACCCTTTTTCTTCATAAGTTTTTCTATATCCTTAATCTTTCTGGGAGCACCTTTGCTCATATTAATGTTTCCTTTCTTCGTGATGAGAATACAATCTTCTATCCTGACACCGATGTTCCACCATTTAGGATCAACATTTTCGGGTTCTGTTATATAAACTCCGGGCTCGATTGTAAAAGCCATCCCCGGTTCCATAACGATCGATTTTCCGTCAACTCTATATGCTCCCGCATCATGAACATCTAATCCGATCCAATGACCAACTCCATGTAAATAAAATTTCCGGTGAGATCTATCTTCTTTTACGCTTTCACGACTGCCGGTCAGTAAACCGATTCGTAATAATCCGTCAATAACACTGTTTTCAACGGCATTTGACATTTCCAGATAAGTATTACCCGGTTTACTCATTTTCATTCCTGCTTCCTGAGCATCGTAAACGATTTTATATATAGCCGCCTGCTCTTTGGAAAACTTACCATTCACAGGATAGGTGCGCGTAATATCAGCGGTATAGTAACCCCACTCAGCGCCTGCGTCCAACAACAATAAGTCTCCATTATTCATTTTCATCTCGTTGGTATTGTAATGTAGGATGGCAGTGTTCGCCCCTGAGCCCACGATAGAGGGATACCCCATTCGTTGTGAACCATTTTTGCGGCTTACATATTCAAATACGGCTTCGATCTCATATTCGCCCATTCCCGGTTGAGTTGACTTCATTGCCTCTCTGTGCGCTTCAACCGATATATCAACGGCTTTTTGCAATAATTTGATTTCACGCCTCGATTTTACTCTCCGCATCTCGCCCAAAATATATTCAGCGTTCTGCATGACGGCTTCCGTGTTACCTAACCGCGCAGAATACTGATCCGTAATAAGCTCTGAAATTTCTTCGTCTGCTCCGTAATTTTGGTATACGGTCTTATGTCCACGAAGCAGTCTTGGAAGCATATCTTCAAAATCGTCGATAACATAAGCTGTGTCCGCATTAAATAGATCCATAGCTCCTTTAACGCCGTATCTTCTGCCTGTCCACGTTTCTGCAAGTTCGTTACGTTCGCGAACGAATAAGATGAATTTATGCTTTTCCGCTCCGGGACGCAGGACGGCGATCGACCCCGACTCTTCAAACCCGGTGATGTAAAAGAGTTTTGAATCCTGACGATAGTCGTGATCCACATCGTCATTCCGTACATAAACTCCGTGAGAAACGATTATTGCAATAGCATCTTCGCCGATCGTAGCCATGTAATTCTGTCTATGTTCAGTAAATAAAGATTTATCGGTGTAGGGGTTATACTGTCCGACGGCGAGAGAGGCAGTTAATATAAGTGATAGCAGTGTGAATATGAATTTGGTCATATCGAATAATCTCCTAAAATAAGATTAATAATGAGATACTTAATAAATGATAAGTTCAGTGAATTATTTTACGATGAAAGTCCTGATCGTATGGTTGAAATTTCCTAATACCGGCTTTCCATTTGGGTCTATCAGGTCAAGGATCAATTTGTGTTTTCCTTTTGAAAGGTTTTTGATCTCATAAGATTTCCAGAGCTCGAACATTCCATCATGACCGTCGAGAGAATATTTTACTTTATAATCAAAGATACCGAGAGTTGCGCTTGAAATCCAAAAATCGAGTTTTATGCTTTCTGAATCATTCAGATCATATGTGCCGGAAGGTACATTCAGAAGAAGCATAGGATGACCTATATTAATATGCATATTACCTGCAGCATCATCGGTGAAAAATTGCACCATATCAAAAGTCCGGGAAGTTTTTACGCTAAGATGGCTCTCGTCAACTACCATAGCGCGAATAACATGAGGACCGCTTGCAAGGTTTTCGAATATCAGAGGCGAATTCGGCTTGGTATGCTCAACCACTTCACCGTCATCAAGTATAAAATGCAGATGAAATCCGTCTTCTGAAACATCAAATCCGGCGGCAGAATAATAAACTTTAACCATATCCCCCACAACTTCGTCAGCTTTCGGAGCGACTATCTTTAACACTTTATTCAACGGCGCGGGTTCGGCAGGTAAATCTTCTATCGTGAATTGGATGCCGTCTTCCATCGCATCTTTTTTCTGACAACCCGAAAGAAGAATCGCCAAAGAACTGAATAAAACAACAAAAATTAAAGATAAATGATTCTTCATACCTAAATATATTATTTAATTAACTTAAATGTTACTGAAACATCCATTATCAAGATAGTAGTTATCTATCAGAAGTCAAATTGATTTTATAAATTTTTCGTACTTTGACCGATAAGTATCGATAAGCCCGTGATTGGCGAATGAATAGTATGAGCCGTCGCTGATAATTATATGGTCGAGAACCCGCAGCTCCATTAACTCACACGCGTTTATCAATTCCTGAGTGATATTCTTATCGTCCTGGCTCGGTTTTGTATCGCCGGAAAGATGATTGTGGGCGAATATTATAGAGACAGCGTTATGATTCAGAGCGTTTTTGATGGTTTCACGCAGATAAACAACGCTTGTATCCACTGTTCCCTCGAAAAGGTCCACAACTTCAATTATCTTATTTTTCGCGTCCAGATACACAGCCTTGAATACTTCCTTATCTAACCCGGACATGGAATGCTTTAGATAATCATAAAGAGCTTCGGGTGAGCTTGTGACCGGTCGTTCGGCGGATTTCTGCTTCAGGTATTCGGAAGCCACATCGTGAATGAATTTCAGCCCGAACAGATTGTTTGGACCAACGCCTTTAACAGATCTCATTTCCGTCTCGTCGGCATCCAGGACGCCCCGCAACGTCTTAAATTTCTTCAGAAGGTTTTTAGCAGACTCTTTTACATCTTTCCGCGGTGTGCCCAGAGTAAGGAGGAGTTCAATTATTTCATACTCGCTGAGCCCGTTCAATCCTGATTTCAGGTAACGCTCTTTTAGCCTCTGCCGATGCCCCGATCTGTGATCTGATTTTTTGTCCATATTAAGTGAACTGTAATATTCGCAATAAACTGCGGAAAGTCAAGGCTACCATATAAAGCGCAGAGTCTTAATCTGATTAAGCTTCTGAATCCGTATCTCCGCCAAGTTTTTGAACTTCCTCTTTAAGCGTCTCAACATCTTTTTTCAGCATGATTACTTGCGCTAAAGCGGCCAAGCCAAATACAAATCCTATTATTCCAAGTGTTTCCATTACTCCCTCTTTTCCTAATATGTTGATTAATAAAACTTGCTATAAAATAGAAAACTAAATAAAGTAAACCAGCTCTCATTCAAGAAAGTTCAAACTGACCCGCTACCATATAAAGGGCACTGTCCTAATTTTAAAAATCTTGTATAATGCTGGTATTGTTAATATATTTAAATTAGTTATGTTTAAAATCATAAGGGGGTATCATCATGAAGTATGGAAATCTAGGTAAAAGTATTGCATTCGCAAGTTTATGGGCTTATGCCGCGTTCGCCTCTGCGGGCGTAGAAGGCTTTGATGAAGGGGCGAAAATTTGGTTTTTAACTTCGATAATGTCCTTTGTGGTCATCTTTCTGTTTGATAGAGGACCTGAGAGGAAATAGCTCTTCTAAATTCCACGATCTATAAGTAATGCCAGCTACAATTATCGCATATATAGCTTGACACGTGCGCAATTAGCAATTATGTTAGACATGTCTAACAATATTGTTAAGGGGCGTTACAATTGGTAACAAAAGCAGTAGAAGATTATTTAGCGATAATATATAAGTTACTATCTGAAGGGGAACAGCCCTCTACCACGCTTATCGCCGAAAAAATGGATGTGTCGAAGGCATCAGTCACCGATATGTTCAAGAAGATGGCAAAGGCTTCGCTCATAACTCACGAGCCGTATAAAATTGTGAAATTGACAAAAGCTGGCGAGAGAATTGCTTTAGAAGTGATTCGCCATCACCGTCTTGTGGAACTCTACTTACAGGAAGCGATGGGAGTCAGCTGGGACAAGGTTCACGACGAAGCCGATAAATGGGAACACATTCTGTCTGAAGACCTTGAGGACCGTATCGTGGAGATGCTAGGAAATCCCACACACGATCCACACGGCGCGCCTATTCCCACTAAAGAGGGTAAAGTTCAGGAGGAAAAATTCTCTCCGTTATCTGAAGCGCGGGAAGGCGAAAAATTATTGGTTCGACTTGTGGAGGACAGTGACCCTGAAAAACTCCGCTATTTGGCAGACAGAGGGATTTTCCCGAAGACCGTTATAAAAGTCAAGGAAGTACAGCCGTTCGAGGGACCATTAACATTAGAAGTTAACGGAGATTCACAGATCATCGGGCATGAAGTTTCCCGAATAGTTTTTGTCTCGCCGATGAGTTGATATGAGTACTACAGCTGACATAAAGCACGAAATTCATAATGCGAATATGGTTCCTATCACAGAGCTGGGAATTGGAGAGCGCGGAAATGTAGTACAGATAAATACCAAAGGTTTAATGAGACAGCGGCTAATGGAAATGGGTTTAACAACCGGAGTAGAGGTAAAGTTTCTTCGCCGGGGCGCGTTCGGCGATCCTAAGAGTTATTTGATAAGGGGAACTATGATCGCACTTAGAAATGAAGAAGCAAGCAAAATAATTGTACGGAGGATAATTTGAGTAACGGATGTCATACATGCGGTCCCAGCGGCTGCACACCAATGCATAAACGAAAAAAGATGGGTATCAACGGAGAGGGATACGATTATTTGGTGGCACTTGCAGGAAATCCAAATACGGGGAAGAGTACCCTGTTCAATGCGCTTACAGGCCTCAAACAGCATGTGGGTAATTGGGCGGGTAAAACCGTCACAAGGGCTGAAGGAAGTTTCTCTGCCGGCGATTCGATGCTAAAGCTGATAGATCTGCCCGGCGCTTATTCGCTCCGCTCTACATCACCCGAAGAAGAAGTGGCGAGAGATTTTTTGCTCTTCGGAGAACCTGATTGCACAATTGTAGTTGCAGACGCTACAAACTTAGAACGAAATCTAAACCTTATTTTACAGGTAATCGAGCTTAGCGACAGAGTCGTTGTTGCTCTCAATCTGATGGACGAAGCGGAAAAAAGGGGTATCAGTATTAAATCTAATGTAGTTGAAAGAAAGTTAGGTGTCCCGGTCGTACCTATCGTCGCGAGAAATGGCGATGGGATAGATAAATTGATGAAGATAGTTATTATGGTATGCACAGGTGAAATTCAGCCTTCGCCAAAACGCTTTAAATTGAACGGTAACCTGAAAAAAGCGGTGAATTCTCTGCTTCCAAAGATCAGAGAAACATATCCTGATTTTCCTAATCCAAGATGGCTCGCAATGGAACTATTATCAGGAGATGAGAGGTTATCTCAGGAACTTGTCTGGACAAATATTGCCGAGCAAATGCTGATGGAGCAGGGGAGTCCGGAACCGGTTACTGCATGACGGCGAAAAGCATAAAACTTTTAGACGAAGCTGAAAAGATCCGGGCAGAATCTGATTTCAATTTTTCTGATGAGATAATTGAATCAATATTTGATGAGGCCGAAAAGATAGCAGGGGATGCGGTTATGACCGGCGGGAAGAAGTCTCGTGATTGGAGCGAGACGATCGATAATATAGTCACCTCTCCATTTACCGGCATTCCAATTATGATGCTTGGATTAGCTGCTGTATTCTATCTCACTATCTGGGGCGCAAATTTACCCTCACAGATGATCGCAAAAGTTTTGTTTTGGTTTGAAGCGATCGCTGCTAATTTTTTCGACTCAATGGGTGCGCCATGGTGGTTGACAGGATTTATCTGGCACGGCGTTTACCGCGGGCTTGCATGGGTGATAGCCGTTATGCTTCCTCCTATGATGATATTTTTTCCACTATTCACTCTGCTGGAGGATTTCGGTTATCTTCCACGGGTAGCGTTCAATCTTGATCCGTTATTCCGAAAAGTAGGAGCACACGGAAAACAGGCATTGACCATGAGCATGGGATTCGGATGTAACGCAGCAGGAATCATTTCAACGAGGATAATCGATTCGCCAAGAGAGAGGCTGATAGCAATAATTACAAATAATTTCGTGCCGTGTAACGGAAGATTCCCGACTCTGATAATGATATCCATAATTTTTGTTGCTGCTGCATTTCCTCCTGAATACACAGCGTTGATCGCCTCGGCAACCGTTACTGCTATTGTGGTTATCGGTGTTATAGTCACCCTTGCCGTTTCATTTTTCTTGTCCAAGACAGTGTTAAAAGGTGAAGCATCAACATTCGCGCTTGAGTTGCCGCCATACCGCAGACCAAAAATATTGCAGGTGCTTTATACATCATTCATAGATAGAACGATATTCGTACTCTGGCGGGCTATTATTTGGGCTGCGCCAGCCGGCGCTGTAATTTGGTTGCTCGGAAATATTGACTTAAACGGCGAATCCTTAACTGCCATCACTTCAGGATTTCTTGATCCGTTAGGCAGGATAATAGGTCTCGACGGTGTGGTGATGTTGACATATATAATCGCAATACCCGCAAACGAGATCGTCATACCTACAATGAT
>CBDUTM010000028.1:0-9998 GCA_965369985.1 uncultured bacterium
TAATCGGGCGAGCACACTTCTTATGCGTAAGAAGAATTATATCCTAACTAAACCTTTTAAATCACAATTCTAAGTTGTTGTTTATTCATTATATACGCTTCGATTATACTTAATTTTATCAGGTGGCACGAAGTTTGTCTTATACATTATATAGATGAACTTAACGGTGGTGATGAGTGCTGAAAAGTGGTACAATATTAATTTACGAACCAGATGATGAACTTAGCAAAAGTCTTGCTCTTGTACTTGAAGATGAATTTAAAATTCTCACAGCTTCAGCACTTGAAGTAGCAGTAAAAAATGCTATTAAGAATAAAGTAGATACACTTATTCTTGATCTTAATCCGGATGAATTGAAAAATAGGACACAGCTTGATGAGATTCACAAGAAAAGCCCGAATACTAAGATCATTCTATTATATGTATACACTAAATCTGTTGAAGAACCGGGAGAAAGCATAAGAGACGCGGCAGATGCCGTACTTTATAAACCGTTAGAGATCAATCATTTTATAAATACTGTTCGAAGCGTAAATGCCTAATAAGAATTATCAGGGAAAATTAAGTTGTCATAGTTGATGTGCCGGAGAAAGTTTACAATTGAAACAATCAAAGATAATTCATAAGTTTACGTTGGAGTTGAACTTTACTCCATGACTATTTGCTTGAATCAGAAAATTAGTATTGAAAGATGAAAGCATCAAAATGAAAACCGCTTTTTATCGTAATGTTTTATCAGTATCGGCCCTATTGTTGATTGTTCCGAATGTTAATTTCGCCCAAACTTACAACGGCAGATTTTCAACTTCTGTATATAGCTGGGAAAGACAGGATTCTCCGACTATATCCTCGGGGCATGTCCGCGTTTATCAACGTGCATATTTTAAAGCGAACAACCTGGCTAATAAAAACCTATCCTTAGTTGCAAATTTTAGCTTTTCTTCAGACATAACCACCGAATCCCAAAATGATCCTCGATACAGATTAGTAAGCACTTATCTCAAGTATAAATTTATAAAATCAAATTATTTATACTTCGGCAGACAACGAGTGTATACAAGTTCCGCTACCGCTGCTTTCGATGGAGTCAGATTAGTCTTTAAAAAAATAACTAATTTGGTTATCGACGGATATTGGGGGACAAACGTTCCGACTGATCGGGGATTCGAACTACTCGATTTGAAGAGTAATCAGGTATTAGGGTTTAAAACATCATATAAAGGTCTCTTTGGTTTCGATGGAACCCTTTCCTACTCTGATATCAGGAGAGAGCCGATCGAGTACACCGAACCCGGAGAATTCACCAACAAATTAGTGCAGCGGCAAGCCACTCAGGAGAGGTTTCTCGGAGCCGGATTAAGAAGAAAAATTAGCGATAAATTTAATATATCTTCAAGGATATTATTGAACTATGGCGCACCTATTATTGGATCAGGCAGTGCTGGTTTTCGCAAATTCCAGCGATTTGATCTTACCGGCAGGTATCGTCATAATAAGAATTTAACAGTGACAACCGAATATTTCATCAGGAAGCCCCGGCTGAATGAAAACAGTATTTTCTGGGTGTTCAATCAAAAAACATTCAGTGAAGCAGCAGGGCGATTATATTATCGGATTAACTCCAAATTATCTTTGTCCGGAGGATTATCTCTAATTACCTATACAGAAACTATCAAGTTTGAAGGTCTGGATGACTCAAGCTTACGAATTAATGCCGGGCTTAATTGGCAAAAAGTATCTATTTCATTCTCCAATAGAAGCGGGTATGCCGGGGAAAGCGTTTCAACTGCTTTATCTTATTCTACCCGTGTAAGGGATAAGGGTATTCTTCGAGTCGGGGGAAGTTATAACGTTTACAAGGTAAACTCTGAAGCAGAAGAAAATAACAATGCTGTTACGCTGTTCTTCGGTTGCACCCATAATTTAAATAAGACGGTCTCAGCAAATATAGATGTACAATATTTATCACAGGATATTAAGAGCCAAAGAGATTTCTTCGGCTATTCGAATGATGTTCGTCTCTTTGCAAGGGTCGATTATAAGTTTAGAGCAGGAAGCTATAAAAAGTGAAAAATATTAGCTTCACCACTATGTTTCTAATTCTTTCTGTCATCCTGCTCGGAGACTATTCGCCCGCAAAGGGATATGATAATATGCAGGACCGGTCTAAAGAAATAAAATTCTCACATAAGTTTCACGCCGAAGAAGTGGGAACAGAATGTTCGGATTGCCACTTGAATATAGAAAGTAGCAAGACGGCGCAAAGTAACTTGCTTCCCACAATGGCTCAATGCTATACCTGTCATGAAGAAGATGATACCGATTGTGAATATTGCCATGTGACCGACGATTATGTAGAATTTATAAACCCGCCAAGAGAGATAAAATTTAATCATTCAATACATTTGGCTGACAACGGTTTGGAATGTATAGTCTGTCATAAAGGAATTAACGAAGTAGATTATACAAGTGCCGAGCAGCTTCCGGAAATGTCTCAATGTATGGAATGCCATAATAACGAAATTGCATCGAGCGAGTGTTCAACATGTCATACTGAAACGAATATCGTATTTCTGAAGCCTTCGACTCATTTGGCTGATTGGACGATCAGCCATGCGCAGGATGCAAGATTTAGCACTAATGACTGTTCAATGTGCCATCAGGAAAGTTTTTGCCAGGATTGCCATGATGTGGACCAACTTGTGCTGGTAAGAGGCGAAACCGCGGATGCATATTCACCAAACGAAACAACATCGGGCGGTTCTGTGGGGCAGGCGCTAAACAGAGTACATCAGCTGGATTACAGATTTACACATTCTTTCGATGCAAAAGGAAAATTTTCGGATTGCGCCGTTTGCCATGAATCAAGCGAATTTTGCAGCACGTGCCATAATCCTGATGGTGATGAATCTCGATATAAACCTCTCTGGCACGGAGGAGTAGATTGGGTTTCTCTCAATGCAAGACACGGAGAAATGGCGAGAAGGGATATGGAACTTTGCGCGTCGTGCCATGATCTGGATGGAGAAGATCCGACTTGTTTACAATGTCATATGGATGTGGCATTTGGACTTAATAACGACACTAAAACGCATGAGATCGGTTTTATGAATGATGTGAATGGAGAGTGGCACACTGATGCTAATTATCTATGTTACAATTGCCATTCGGGAGCAACATTTAGTGCCGGTATAGGATTTTGCGGATATTGTCATGGTGAGATATGAGATAGGAGATTGATTTAATTGACTCTGAACATTAAATTTCGGTACATCTTGATTTCTTTGGTTTTATTTTTTAACCAAATTGGGTGCAGTGAATTGAACGATGCGCCGCCTGATGTAATAGTAAATAACTTAACATACACTGCTGACATGAAAGAAATATTTGATAATAACTGTATATCATGCCATTCCGGAGCAAATCCTCGTGGAAGCTATGATATGAATACATATGCAAATGTAATAACAAGAGCTACAGCGGGAGACAGTTCTTCCATTCTTGTACAAAAATCGATCGTAGGCGGAAGTATGAATGGTTTTTATAGTTCGGATTCGGATATTGATAAAGTTGTGCAATGGGTTGTAGAAGACGCTTTAGCCGAGTAATTAAGAATAATATTTAATAATAAGATATATATTGTCGGGAGCAAGAAGGTGAAAATTAGATATAGTATAAATACAATTATAATTATGCTTTTGTTGTTATTCACAGCACAGATTTCATCAGCCATTGACGGTGATGAAAAACAGCATAAATATATAGGCGCCGCCAAGTGCAAAATGTGTCACAAAAAGGAGAAAAAGGGATTACAGTATGAAATTTGGAAAAGCAGCGCTCATTCAAAAACTTATGAGCTTCTCGGGACTCCAGAAGCAATGGAAGTTGCCAAGAAGAGAGGTGTTGAAAATCCACAGGAAGACGCTAACTGTCTACGTTGCCATACAACAGGTTATGACGCTCCAGCTGAATTGCGAGGAAAAAAATTTGATATTACTGAGGGTGTAGGATGTGAAGCCTGTCATGGTGCCGGTGGTGATTATTACAAATCAAAAGTAATGAAAGGATTAACAGCCGGGACAATAGAATATGCTGGTGTAGGTCTTGTTAAACCTGATGAATCTACTTGCAGACAATGTCATAACTCGGATAGCCCAACTCCAAAAGAGTTTGTTTTTAAAGAAATGTGGGCGAAAATAGCTCATCCTATTCCGTAGATGATATATTGTAAGAGTATTGTCACTCATTTTTCGATAATATTATTTCTGACCGTTGTTGAAACCGTTTTTCTTCTACCCGCATTATCCAATGCACAGGAGCCGATCAGCGGATCCGGATGTTTTGATTGCCACAGTGACCAGGATAAATTAAGTGAGCTCACGGAAGATCATATCTCCTTCCTTGTACCTGCGGATTTTAAAGAAATATCCAGTCACAGAGGAATTGGCTGCACGGGTTGTCACGCTGATCCAGGTGGTTTTCCACACCCGGAGGCAATGGGATCAATTCAATGCGCGGAATGTCATTCTACAGAACAGAGTGATTACATAAATAGCCCGCATGGCACGCAACCGGTGGGTTCTCTCAAATTAATTCCGACTTGTTTAGATTGCCACGCTCTTCATAGCATAAGAAGTTCTTCAGATCCGTTGTCGAAAATTCATAGAAATAATGAATGGGCGACATGTACAGAATGTCATCAAACAAAGGAAATGGGAAATTCTGTTGATAAAACTCTCAATGATAGCGAATCTGATAATAACAACATTCATTTCACAAGAGGTATTCATTCCGCTAAACTTAGTATAAACGAGAGCAGTAACTCACTTACCTGTAGAGATTGTCATGGATTCCATTCCTTAAGTTCGGAACTCGGTGGCGAATGGAAAAATAATTATTCAAGTGAAAATAAATTTTGTGGGGAATGTCATGCGAATGAATTCAGCGAATTCAATAGAAGTATCCATTCAACAGCATCAATCAGCTCAATTAACGGAGATGTGAATCTAATATGTTCCGATTGCCATATTGAACATGAATATGCTGAGGTCATTCCTTCAAGAATTGAAGAATCTGCCGCTCTTATAACTGACAAATGCCTTGAATGCCATTTACCTGTGGTGATCACAAGTCAATTTGCGCTGAATGCAAGAGGCTTTACAGAAAAAATCGAATCTATTCACGGTATAAAAAATTTACATGGAAATCTTACTTTTCAAAATTGTTCATCTTGCCACGGAATCCACGAAATCAGTTCGTTTTCAGAATTGCCTCGGGAGTTAATTGCTGCCCAAATATCTGAAAATTGCGGACGTTGTCATCCCAATGCGTCAACTGATTTCACAACTTCTTTAGTCCATTTATCGGCAGCTACTGATGGTGAGGCTAATATCTATCGCATTGCAATGTTAATATTGGTTTATGTAGCAATAAGCATTTTTCTGATAACAGTATTTGGTGATTTTTATAAGAAATATCGGAAAAAAATGTAAATGAGCCAATATAAAATTAGAAAATATGTGAGATTTAAAAGGTCTGTTGTCGCTCAGCATATGCTGCTTACAATATCAATAATAGGATTAATGGTTAGCGGATATGCGCTATACAAATTAAGAGTTATCCTGAGTCCGGATTCATCGTATTTCTTTTCAAATGTTGTTGACTGGAAGCTGATTCATATCATTTCCGGAATTATTTTATCTATAACTTTGGTTTGGCACTTATTTTATATCCTTTTCAGTATTTACGGCCATAATGATTTCATGCAAATGTTTTTAACACGAAGCGAACTAAAATCTATTTTTAAGATCGGATTTTATAAAAGACAGGAAGTAAAAAGCAGATTCGGGTTACAGGAAAAGGTTACGTATTGGGTAATCGGAGCTTATATAGTATTGATGCTTGTTACAGGATATTTGCGACTTGCTCATCACTTCTCGATCAATTACCTTTCAAATGGGTTTTATGTTTGGATGGTGGAATTTCATAGTTATAACGGATTACTCTTAGGATTAATCCTGTTCTTATGGCATTTATATTCAGTATTTTTGAAACCGGATAGATATCCCGGAACACTGTCATGGTGGGATGGAAAAATATCCGAAAAAGAAATGGTCCGGCGCGGAGATTATAAGGAACTTAAAGACAATAACATCACAGATAGCGAATTAGAGTGATCAACAATATAAGTTTATTTCACAATAAGAATGTTCGAAATACGGGGTAACGACTTGAGCGAAAAATCTACAACACGAAGAAGTTTTTTAAATATTCTATTGGGGGGCGGCATTATCGCATGGACAGTATCAGTATTATATCCAGTGATCAGATTTCTCGTTCCACCCAAAATCGCCGAGTCTACTGTATCGTCCGTTAAAATCGGCAAGTTACTCGATATTAAGGTTGATAGCGGACAGATATTTAAGTTCGGGCGAAAACCGGGAATATTAATTCGGACGCCGGAGGGTGAGTTAAAAGCATTTCATGCCATATGCACGCACCTTGATTGCATCGTTCAGTATAGGGGCGATATGGAAAGTATCTGGTGCGCCTGCCACAATGGAATTTATGATCTGAACGGGAAAAACGTTGGTGGTCCTCCGCCGTCTCCACTTGATCCTTATGACGTACGCATTAAAAACGGTGAAGTATTTGTATCGAGGAAGTCGTAATGGGAGCGATTGATAAGATTAAAACAGGTCTTTTTGAGTGGTTTGATGAAAGATTGGGAATATCCGATTGGATTGAGTTTTTTAAGAAAAAAACGGTCCCGGTCAGCGGTGAATTCTTATGGTATTATTTTGGTGGTGTGTCACTGTTCTTGTTCATAATTCAGGTTTTAAGCGGAATTCTTTTATTGATGTATTATAACGCTGATCCTGATCGCGCCTTCGAATCTATTCGGTTTATTATGAGTAAAGTAGAATTCGGGTGGCTCATAAGGTCTATTCATTCATGGTCAGCTAATCTTATGGTATTGGCTGTATTTATTCATATGTTCAGCGTTTTCTTCACGAGAGCATATCGTCCGCCAAGAGAGATGACATGGGTAACGGGAATGATACTTTTATTGCTCTCGCTCGGATTCGGTTTTTCGGGTTATCTGCTGCCGTGGAATGAACTCGCTTTTTTCGCAACAAAAGTCGGTACCGATATCGCCGGTTCGATTCCATATGTCGGCGACATAATGCTTAATTTACTACGTGGCGGAGAAGACGTTACAGGAGCAACCTTATCACGGTTCTTCGGATTGCATGTAGCGATAATGCCGTTAATATTTTTTGTTTTCCTAACTATACATATGTTTTTTGTCCAGGTCCAGGGAATGAGTATCCCACTTGAATGGGAAAAAGGAGAAAAGGAGGGAAGACCCAAAGAGATGAAGCGGATGCCATTTTTCCCGAATTTTGCCTTAAGAGACCTACTTTTATGGTTGATAGTTCTAAATGTCCTTGCGATCCTGGCTGTATATTTCCCTTGGGAGCTTGGTGTTAAGGCAGATCCATTTACTCCGGCTCCCGCAGGCATAAAGCCTGAGTGGTTCTTTATGTTTATGTTTGAAACTCTCAAAATAATACCTCCGCATTTTTTATTCATGGAGGGGGAAGTGTTTGGTATAATGATGTTCAATCTTGCGATCTTATTATGGATTTTAGTTCCTTTTATAGATACCCGGGTACAGAGAGGCAGGAAAAATAAAAAACTGATCTTAGGCGCAAAATTCTGGGTGTTTTATATGCTCTATATGACTTTCATAGGCTATTTTGATAATCTTGCAAAAGCATTTTCCTCAATGCTAAATTTCTTTGGATTATCTGCAGATGGAGCAAGCGGAGTTTACAACTTTTTGCTCGGTCTGGGTGGAATGCTTCGCTGGCTGTCAATACTTATTTCCGGTATCGCGGGTATAATAATTTTAGTATGGTTTTTTTCTGTGATATACAAAAAAATATTGAAAAAACTCTTTCAGAAAAAACGTGGTATTCCTGCCGCTGTAGGTATTCTGATGTTGGGTAGTAGTTTTCTGTTTCCGTCAACTACTGCCGCACAAAGCAATTCTCCTAGTGAGTGTATAATTTGTCACTCCGATTTGGAAGACGAATACCTTGCTCCGGTGGAGGCATTTAAAAAGGATGTTCACGAGGAGGCTGGTTTAACGTGTGCTGATTGTCATGGTGGAGATCCGCTATCAGATGACGAGGATGAAGCCATGTGGGACGCTGATGATTGGTTTGGAGTTCCTGCAAAAGAGGAAATTCCCGAGTTCTGTGGTAAATGTCACAGTGATCCGGAATATATGAAAGTTCATAATGTGTCCATGCCTGTTGACCAGGTTACAAAATATAATACATCTACTCATGGTAAAATGTTGTTGGCAGGAGATACAAATGTAGCACAGTGCAGCGATTGTCACTTTGCGCATGGAATTAGACCGTCTTCAGACCCAAAATCTTCTATATATCCTAAAAACATTGCCGCCACCTGTGACCGTTGCCATGGAAATAATACTCTAATGTCTGCTTACGGATTACCAGTCGGTCAGTTTGAAGAATATAAGACGAGTGTTCATGGTAATGCTCTTTATCTGAAAGGTGATATGGGCTCTCCTTCCTGTAATGATTGCCACGGTAACCATGGCGCGGTTCCTCCAGCTGTATCTACCGAAGCAGTGATATGCAGCGCATGTCACTTGAACAATTATGAACTTTTTGAAAAAAGCCCCATGTCTCTTATTTTTCACGATATTGGGGAAAAAGGTTGTGAAACTTGTCATGGAAATCATGCTATCGCGAAGCCAAGTGAAGATATGCTTGGAGTGAATGAAGGCTCTGTTTGCGCTGAGTGTCATGAAGAAGATGACGATGGTGGCCTGATATCTATTAAAATGCGAGATATGATCATAGGATTAAGAGATAAAATGGAAACTACACGAGCGATCATCCATGATGCAGAGCAAAAAGGTGTGGAAATATCTGATGCACTTTTTAGCTTAAGTGAAGCGCGTCAATCATTACTTCAATCCCGGACGCGGATTCATTCTTTCAATCTCGACTATGTGGAAGAAGAGATAAATAAGGGAAAAGAGGCAGTTGGGGAGGCTGAAAAAATCGGTTTGGCCGCTTTAGATGAATTTAATTTCAGAAAAATGGGATTGGGCGTTTCAACATTAATATTAACGGTATTAGCATTCTCTCTCTGGTTGAAAATTAAGGAGATAGATAAAAAGCAAGAATATTAAAGATTTTAAAAATAATATTCTTGACAAGCATGATTATTGCTCTTATCATATAGTAGGCTTTTCCTGCTATTGAAAGCGATACATTAGGTCGGCAGGGGGCTAAGATTAACGGCCGGAAGACCTGATTCAACTTAATAAAATTGAGGTGAACAATGAGCAAAGTTTTAATGTTAGCAAGTATACTGATTATATCCCTTTTATTAGTTATTTCTTGCGGCAAAAGTAAAAAAGATATGGATGATATGGCAGCGGATGAATCATCATCATCTGAAATGATGGATAAGGATGTTGATATGCCGGCACCGTATGGAGCGGAATTATGGAAATTTATTACAGAAACAAGTCCGTACGAAGAATGGAATGAATGGCCAGGTATGGAAGGTCTCATACCCGGAAATGCACCTCATGGAGCGATAATCCGAACTTTCCTAAGCGGACATGGAGTTCATAACATCCAGGATCCGGATAAAGGAACATTCGACAATGGTATAATCATAGTTAAAGAAAACTATATGCCTGATACGACTCTTGCCGCAATCACGGTAATGTATAAAGTAGAGGGTTTTAATCCTGATGCAGCTGACTGGTTTTGGGCAAAATATCAGCCTGACGGAACCATTGATGCGGAAGGTACTCCTAAGGGTTGTGTTACCTGTCATGGAGCAAAAGCTGACAATGATTTTGTAATGATCGGAAGCTTAAAGTAATAGGTTAAATATAATATGATTTGGAAAGAGAGGGTTTAGTTAACCCTCTCTTT
>CBDUTM010000029.1:0-9923 GCA_965369985.1 uncultured bacterium
TCCGGTGGACTGAATCCATCTCTTACGATCACTGCAAATGCCCTTAGAGTTTGTGATCGGATCATTCCTAAACTAACACTATAAGTTGGATATAATCTGGGTATATTATAGATCATGAAAGGACTTTGTTTTGTCGGATGTGGCAGTATGGCTGCAAAACATGCAAAACTTGCGGCTAAACACACTCAATTCGATCTATACTTTGCAAGTCGTGACAAGGATAAAGCTGAATCATATAAAAATCGCTTCGGAGGCATTAAAGCGTTTGGGTCCTATGAAGATGCTGCGAATGATGAATCAGTAAATGTTTTATTTATATGCACTCCCCCAGTAGATCACCTGAACACGGTTCTGGCATGTATTGATGCCGGTAAAGAAGTAATCATCGAGAAGCCCGCAGCGCGTTCAGTAAGCGAGATCGACACGATGATTCAGGCCGCAAAAAATAAGGAAGTTCGGTGTATGGTTGCGGAAAATTATCAGTTCAAACCCTCCATTATAAAAATTATGGACATTATAAAATCAGGTGAAATTGGAGAATTGCATCATGTAGATCTAAAAAAAGCGGTTTATCAGAAGGTGGAGGGCTGGCGCGGTGATCCTGAATTATCGGGTGGAGGAGCATTGATGGAAGGGGGCGTGCACTGGATACGCGCGTTGACGTTGATCGGCGGGAATGTGATTTCTCTGAGAGCAACTTCGCCGGATTTTGAAGAAAGAAATGGGAGCTTTTTTGAAACGACAACTGACATCTCGGTAGTATTTGAAAATGGAGCTACCGGTCATCTATTCCACTCGTGGTCGGTTCGTGCCAAGTTGAAGGGATTATCTCTCTCAAGAATACACGGATCCCTGGGAACGATTTATTTTGAAAGCAATGGACTTTTTGTGACAGTCAGAGGCAAGAGAAATAAAATATATTTTCCCGGTTTAGGAGATTTACTCGGGTATGAGGGTATGTTCAAGGAGATCAACGATTGTTTCATTCATGGCAAAGATATCACCTCGGATCTTCATTCAGCGCGGAATGATATAGCTTTTGTAGAGTCGGTGTATAAATCTGTAAAAACCGAAAGTAAAGTACATCTCTATGCTTAATATCCTTATATTTATCTTACTCGAATTATGAAATACCTATTCATCGACAAGATTATCCCAAATATTTTTCTTTTGTGTGTTATTTATTCCATTATCATCACTCAGTCCTCTGATATTCTTCAAGCATCCCAAATTACTTCGGGTGATTCTTCAGACGTGAAAGCAGTGACGAATCAATTAAATGATAAAGATTCTCTCAGTTCAGGTATTATCATTGATACCTTAAAAGAACTCTCCAGCACCGATAAAGTAAAAAGTGGAAATGCTGCGCGGTTTGAATCGAAACGCCATTTATTAAGAAAATTGATAGGAATTCCGAGTGATATCTGGACGTTAACATTCTATCCGCTTGGTAAATTTGTTATCTGGGGAGAAAGTGTCAGAATAGATCAGCAAATCGCTAATTTCTTTTTGAATGATGCTAGGACTTCGGGAGTGTTTCCGTTATTGACAGTAGGAGGTAATACGGGAACTTCCGTCGGGACCTTGATCTTCAATAATGATTTGCTTGAACGGGAGGTAGCTCTTTCAGGATATTTCCTGTATAACACCCCGGAAAATCTATCATTTGGTTCCAGATTCAGCTCACCTGTCTTAAGTGACAATGGAAAGATATATGCCTCAGTGAATTTCTGGGAGGATGATGAAGAATTTCTTTTTAACATAGGAAACAATACAATATTATTTGAAGACAGCCTCGCATTCGGAATTAAAGAGAAGTACTTCAAGACAGGATTTGAGTATACGAAGACGAAATCTTCCGGTCGATTTGTTCATTCCAAATATCAAGGAGAGAAAAAACCGGGTAGAATGAATTTTATTACTATTGATTCATACATAAAATATAGGACAGTAACGATTGATTCCGGAAAAACGGAATTTCGAGCAATAGCGGATAAGATCACTGGATTTGGAGAAGAGTCGTCAATAGAAGGGGGAATCTCTTTGACATATGACGCCAGAAATCGGCAATTTAATCCATTTAAGGGAAGCCTAATTCGCCTTTCAGGAATTCTATCCGAACAAGTTAATGGCGATGAGTTTGGCTTTCTGCGGTATACCTTGGAATATCAACGTTATTTTAAAATATACAAAAAAGATCGCATCATTTCCTTCAGAGCGATATTGGATGAGACGCATACACCCGGAAATAAAGTAATTCCATTCTATGATATGAGTGTGCTCGGAACTGCCAATACTCTTCGCGGGTTTAGAGAAGGTAGGTTCAGAGATTTTGGTTCGCTTCTGATTAATATTGAATACCGTTATCCTATTTGGGATACTTGGGACGGAGTCCTGTTTCTGGATCAAGGTGAAGTTTTCAAAAACCTTGGAGATATTTCCATCGGAGGATTTCATAGGGGATATGGATTTGGCGTCAGATTACGTACAGCAGAAAGTTTTTTGGCAAGAGCTCAGCTTGGTCGCAGTAAAGAGGGATTGAGATTTATTTTACAGTTTACACAGATTTTTGATTGATTTTTAATTGGAATTATATAGGTGAATAAAATTAAAATATTAGTTCTTTTATTACAAGGTCTGTTATACCTGGGCTGTACCTCTACTACCGTAAATTTTGAAAGCAGTCCGGTATGGGAGGATTTGGACAGAGAACCGGTTCCGGAGCCTGTAGAAGTAGTTGAAAATCAAATATGGGATATAATAGATCACACATTTTTTTATGAAGTAGGAAAGGGACTTGATCCGGTTTGGACTTCCAGGAAATTAGGCAATTTATTAGGTGTTTCCGGCAGGAAGGAAGCAGATAATCTCAACTCTTTGGATGATGTTCCCAACTCCAGCTGGTATACAAAAGGACATTTTCATAATAGGCTCAGCTCCGAAGAACTCATTATAGGTCCAAACACGACAAAAGGACCCGATACGTCAAATTTAATGGTTATAACGCGAGGAAAGTTTGAAGGCGGTACTCCCGGATTCACAATTAAGGACAGCCGGGGTGATGTTTATATAATGAAATTCGACGCAGCAGATTTTATCGAAATGGGATCAAGCGCTGAAGTGATTTCTACAAAAATATATCATGCGGCGGGTTATAATGTTCCACAGAATTTTGTGTTTTATTTCGATCCCAAAAAACTCGTAGTTGGCGAAACCGCAAAAATTGCAGGTAAAGATAAAATAAAACGCAAGATGACCCAACAGGATGTCGAGGAAATGTTGAAGGGGAGAGCATCGGAAGAGACAGGGTTGATCAGGGGCGGAGCCAGTAAATTTCTTCCCGGCAAACCGATAGGGCCATTTGAGTTTCATGGAAAAAGAATAGATGATCAAAATGACAGGGTTGAGCACGAACATCGCCGAGAATTAAGAGGAATGAGAATCATCGCTTCCTGGCTAAATGATGGAGACCGCAGAGCTGCAAATACTCTTGATATGTTTGAATCTCAGGAAAGTGGAGAAGGTTTCGTAAAGCACTATCTTCTCGACTTTGGATCTGCTCTGGGGAGTAACAATTTATTTCCTCATCCTCCAAAGTACGGGAACGAGTATGTATTCGATCTTCGTACCGTCTTCAAGTCAATGATCATGCTTGGTTTTTACGATAAACCCTGGGCATATGTGGATTCGATGCAATACACAACAACCGGTTATTTCGAGTCGGAGATTTTTACACCTCAATCATGGGTACCCACGTATCCAAACCCGGCATTTGAAAATATGACTCTTCGTGATGCCTACTGGGGAACGAGGATCGTCGCCTCATTCACAGATGAAGATATAAAAACCGTTGTAGGAACGGGGCTACTTTCAAATCCGGAAGCAGAGGCGTATCTCATTAAGACCTTAATAGAAAGAAGAGACAAGATAGTATCTTACTGGTTTGGCAGGATGAATCCTGTTGATAGGTTTGAAGTAATTAAAAATACGGACTCATTGATCTTTCGATTTTCAGACCTTGCCGTGGAAGCAGGGGTAGCAAGTTCTGATGAAAGTTCTTATATGGTTAATGTAACAGGATCCGTCGATGAAGAATCTAAGGAGATCATTCTCACTAAACCGTTAAGCATAAATTTGAAACAGCTTTCAGTACCATCTGTTAAAAAACATAACTATATAATTTCGATAAAAACTCGCCGGGGGAACACAGCTCAATGGAGTAAGAAAGTCACAATTTTCATTGCTTACAGAGATGACAGCAATAGTTACGAAATAGTTTCTGTGAAGCGCGATTCCTGAGTGGCCTCGTACATAATAGGTGAAAAAAATGGTTTCCCGATCAAAACATATTTCTATCAATTTTAAATTACTGCTTTTAGTTCAGCTAAGCATCACTCTGCTTACGGTGGGATGTGCCAGGAAAGGGCTGGTTTCTGAATCTGTGCCGCCGGAACTTTACGACTTCAACCGTGAGTTACCTGATTCCACTTACAAACGAAATCCGAATTTTTTGGTTTATGGGGATCACAGACCCAGCTGGCGTGTGTTGGAAGGATTCCTTGATAAGCGTAATTGGTCGAAAAAAAGAATGCTGCTGTTTCCTGTTTTTCTTCCCGGGCTGTTATTCAATGCAACTTTTGGTGGCACGGCCTTAATAAGACGTGTACCGGATGTGGGATCAAAAATGAGAAAGAAGGTTCTCAATCAGATTTATGAGGAAGTAAAAAAGGGTGATATCGACTTTATAGCTCACACAGGTGATATAGTCGAAAATGGTACTTATCATACACAATGGGAAGATTTCCTCATTGAAGCTGCGGTAGAGAAACCGGTCATGCAACTCGTTCCCTATTATCCTGCTCCGGGAAATCATGAGAGACCTAACGAAGAGACTTACGGCAAGCCGAATTATGACACTGTCTTTCCTAATTCACGTTTTTACACAAAGGAATTTAAAGATGTGATCATGATTTACCTTGATTCAGGAGTACTTTTTGACCAGAAAGGAGATTTTTCCTCCTTTACAGTCCAGGATTCTCTCTATAGAAAATATATTGTTTCAGGATCGGGAAGTACGGAGCCGTCCTGGCTTGAAGACCAGCTGGCATCAGCAGAGGGAAAGTATAAGATAATCCTGGTCCATCATCCGCTTTTCAGCTATGGAAAGCATTCGAGAGACTGGGACAAAACTTGGGGGATAAATCTAAAACAGAAAAGAAGAGAGATCATTGAACTGTTTAAAGAGCACAATGTACAATTGATTATTGCGGGTCATGAGCATTTTTATGAACACAACGTGCTGAATTACCAAAAAGAAGGTAACAACTATAAAATGCATATCGTAGTAACGGGTGGAGGTGGAACACCGATAAGGCCGCTTGTGTCTATGAGTAAAGTAAATAAATGGTTGGAGAGAGATATACACTATGGATATGATGTTGCCATGCTTAAAAGAGAAGAGGAATATCATTACTGTATCGTGTCCACATCGGAGAATGGCATAAATGTAAAAGTGATTAAAGTGGATGATAGTGAGACGGAGAATAGAATAATATTGGATGAATTCTTAATTCGATAGATAATTTATGAGCTCAGGCGAATAGTTAATTATGAGAACATCTAGAGAATTGAGCATATTTCACAACATTTCTATCTAAATCCTAACATCTTGACAACGATTTATGTGTATACTATTTTAAATTAATGGAAATATATCGTGGGGAATTTAACACATCGATAAATATTTTCCGTTAAAAAAATAGTTATGATCTCACGCATAAAAGGCACGCTTAAATGGTATCACCCCGATCTTTCCGATGAAGGGGATAATTTTGTTAAGTGGCAATATAAAAGGGGAATGCAAGCTGTTCGTGCAGGGTCGGTAGTAACGGTTGTTATCCCGATCGTATTCAGTTTGTTTTGGTTAAATCGCGGACCTGCATTGTTTCAACAGGCATTTCCATTTATTATACTTGGAATTCTCGGCTATACTGCAACATTCATCCCATTTTTTGAAAAACGGATTGTCGGATTAAGCGCTCTCGCGATTTTAGTTCTCGGACAGGCGATGGCATGGGGCTTAGACGAAGTTATATCATTCCCGAGGATTGAAATTATATTTGCACCGGTCACGCTGCTGATAATAGTGGTAGCCACAACACCAATAAAACCGATTTGGTTGTTTATCTTTACAGTGTCAACTATCCTTTCCATGTTCACACGAAATTACATGGCTAACTATTTTTCATTAGCGGAAATCCCAAATGCCGTTCATTTTGAGTATTTCAAATTGTTTTTATTGGGAATGCTTGCTGTCACAGTAAGAGCCGTAATAATGAATACACAGATCAAGATGCACCGCAGTGCTGAGTCGGTTGAAACTACTCTGGAACAATTACAGTCTGCGCATGGCAGGTTGGTTCAGGCGGAAAAGATAACTTCGCAGGCGCAACTGGCTGCTGCAGTATCGCATGAAGTAAATAATCCGTTAGGAGTAGTGAAATCGAACAATCAGACAATTCAATCGATCATAGCTAAACTAAAAAATTTAAAAGGAGACAGTGCGGGGAGCGTAAAGGAGGAGATGCATAAGCTTACTGAATTGTTAACAAGCCTGACCGATACAAACCAATTATCAGTCGAGAGAATTGAGGAATTAACCGCTAAACTAAAACGGTTTACTAATCTGGACAGAGGTGAGATTCAAAACGTAAACGTAGCTGAATTGCTCAAAGACAGCGCCGATCTTTTAAATAATGATGTCAGTATGAGTGATCGAACAACAATTACGGGCGAAAATGAAATTATCATCAAGGGAAATCCGGCGGAATTTAGCGAGCTATTTACTCAGTTAATAAAAAACTCAACTGAAGCAATAAAATTGGAAGGCAGTGTAGAGATAACTGTAGGAAGAGACGATACGAATGTTAAGATAAGATTTAAGGATTCAGGGAAAGGTATTTCAGAAGAGGCATTGGCTAAAATATTCGAACCGAACTTCAAAACAAAAGATGGAAGGATCACTACCGGCTGGGGTTTATTTATAGCGAGGCAGATCGTAAACAGTTATGGTGGTGAAATAAGAATCGATTCAACAGAAGGAATAGGAACTACTACGGAAGTTATTCTACCTCTGAGTTCTGGAGAAGTATAAATATTGAAATATCTACTAAATAGAATAGGCGATATATTTGATATTCGCGAGGGGGAAGCCGCGAGATCTATTTTGATGTTCTTCCTGATTTTTTTTAATGTTGCAGCCCTGCTGATCATAAAGCCGGTTAGAAATTCTCTCTTTCTCACTCAAATCGGCGCATCGCAATTACCGATAGCATTTTTGCTGGTTGCCATTTTTTCCGCAGGTGTGGTTGCTATATATTCCAAGTATTCGGTCAATGTTCACATAGGCAGATTAACGAGAAGCGTTCTGAATTTATCCATCCTCAGCTTGTTTCTCTTCTGGATCGTTCTTCATTTTGAGCTTGAAACAAAATGGATTGTTTACGTGTTCTATGTCTGGGTCTCTATATTCGGAGTGGTTACTACCACACAGTTTTGGATCCTATCGAACTATGTCTTTACTTCCCGTCAGGCGAAGAGACTATTCGGATTTGTGGGCGCCGGCGGGATCTCTGGGGGAATATTCGGTGGATATCTTACGAAATTTGTAGCGGACACGATCGGCACCGTAAATTTGTTGTTACTTAGCATATTATTTTTGCTGATAGCGGTAAACCTGGGTAAATTTGCCTGGGTTAATTTTGGGCGAAAAAATTATTCCGAGCGTATGCTTAAAATGCGCTCGCGGAGAATTGCCGAAGTAAAAAATGTTCCTCTTTTTTCCGTTATGAAATCGAAGTATTTAAAATATTTGGCAAGTTTGGTAGGAGTTAGCGTGTTGGTTGCCAAAATAGCTGATTACCAGTTTAATTTAATCGCCTCAGAAACGATAAAGAACGAAGATGAGCTAACGGCATTTTTTGGATTTTGGTTGTCAAATCTGAGTATTATTTCTCTTTTTATACAGCTCACGATAACTGGTAGAATGTTAAAAACTTTTGGCGTAGGCATGTCATTGCTGCTTCTTCCATTAGCTATATTCGGTGGGGCAATTGCGCTGCTAATAAATCCCGGAATAATGTCGGCTCTTACAATTAAAGTAGGGGATGGAGCGTTTAAGCAGTCGATAAATAAAGCGGCTAAAGAGCTCTTGTCAATTCCGATCGCCACAGAGATCAAGAATAAAATAAAGGTGTTCATTGATGTATTCGTAAATAATTTAGCGACAGGAATAAGCGGTATATTATTACTCGTGCTTTCAATGGGATACGGATTTTCGGTCGAAGAGATAAGCTGGGTAACTATTCCGCTGATATTAGTGTGGCTATTTATCATATTCAAGATTAAGAAAGAGTATGTAAATACATTCAGGATAGCCATCATGAATCGTTCCATAAATTTAGACGATCAACAGCTAAACTTAAACGATGCATCAATACTCAAAAATATTCTACCTCTACTTGGAGGCAACAATGAAAGACAGATACTCTATTTGTTGGATCTTTTGGAAGGCGTCGAAGCGGAAAATATGCTTCCGTATCTAACAAAATTGTTGAGCCACAATTCAGTTGAAATAAGGCTAAAAGTATTGAAAATGCTTGAAAAATTTCCATCATCCGGCATTGATAATATGGTTCTTCCGTTAGTGAAGGATAATGATATGAACATAAAAATTAACGCCTTAACATACCTGTGCAATCAAAGCGAAGACCCTAAATCATTCATGAGGGAGTATGTCCATAGCGAAAATTTAGAGGTTAAAATTGCGGCTATGATGTGCAGCGCGAGCGAATACCGGAACAATCCCGATTTTCGGGAGAAAATTAATATCGATGACCTTTTTAACCTGGTATTTTCCGAGGAGGCAATTAAGAAATCCGATCCGGAAGCAATAGAACGTATGACTGTCCACGCTGCGAATTTTATTGGGGAATCACTTCATGAAGATCTTTTTCCACTTTTAAATGAGTACATTAAAAATGACTCGGTCAAAGTGAAGGGAACGGTGATCAAAAATATGGGAAAGACGTCTTCGCCTCAATTCGTCGAAACTCTGATCAGCTATATAGATCACAGGAATTTAAAAAGTTACGCGAGAGATGCACTTATTGGGTTTGGTGAAGATGTGTTAGAGGTGTTGGTGGAAAAATTGACCGATGAGAATGAGGAACAATCAATACGAATGGCGATTCCGGGTATATTGGGGACTATTTATTCTGATAGCTACACACATGTTCTCTCCAAATATTTATTGACTGAAAACAGGGCTTTAAGATTTGAAATGATAAAGTCTTTGAACAAGCTAAAGGTTAACTTTCCCGATATGACACTGAGCTCAACAAATATACAACGAGCAATAATGGAAGAACTGGAGTACCAATACAGGCTCACAGCAATATTGGAGTTGGAGATGACATTAGATAAAAAAGATACTTCAGACGGAGGATCGGCTGCAATAATAGATGCCCGCAAATTACTAATTAAATCATTAAGTGAAAAAATAAAACATTCACTCGAAGCATTATTCAGGTTACTTGGATTAAAAGATGCATCTGCTGATATGTATAATGCTTATTTGAGCATAGTAGGGAATAATAAAAATCTGAAGGAAGACGCTATCGAATTTCTTGATAATTTTTTAAGTCACAAAATGAAAAGTTATATATTACCATTAATTGAGGGAAAGGATGGATCATCCCTTGCAATAATTGCAAAGCAACAGTTCAATATCGAGATCGGCACGGAAGAAAATAGCATAAAACTCCTTATATCCGGCTCTGACAGTTGGTTAAGGGCTTGTGCTATATTTTTTGCATCAATTTTAGATAAAGAAAAATACTCAGCAGATATAAAAAGATTCAGAA
>CBDUTM010000030.1:0-9836 GCA_965369985.1 uncultured bacterium
GCCGATTATTGTATTCTTATCATTATTAATATATATCAATAATTTATTACTCTTCAACAAACAAAAAGATGTCTTATAAACGACCGTTTTCGGTACTAATTAGCACAGTACCGAGAGCTAGTTGTCAAAATCTCTCGTTTTAACGAGTTTTGGCACTGCGAAATGATGTGCTCCCGGAAGGAATCGAACCTTCAACCAACGGATTAAGAGTCCGGTGCTCTGCCAATTGAGCTACAGGAGCATTATAGCGACGAAAATTAAATAGTCCGGTTCGTCATGTCAACGCTTTTATATCGGCTCTGTCTGTTTCGGAAAACGATGGACTGAATTTTGTGTAAACATTTTCTGCAAAGTAATGAGATCCGAATATTATGAGAAGAGAGTCTTCGTCCACACTGTTCAATCCCGTTTGTATCGCATTATCAAATTCAGGAATTTTAACTGAATCAATTCCACTCTTATTACCTTCTTCAGAGAGGACGGACGCAGAAACTGATTTATGTCCCGGAATTTCAGAGCAGATGAGATTAGTGCATTTTCCTGTCAACTCCTTGAATATTTCTTCATAGTCTTTTTCGCTCAGCAACGCGAGCAGTGCGACAATATTTTTTGCCGGAAAATGTTTATTCAATGATTTAAACAAACTTTTTATTGCGCTGGGATTATGGGCAACGTCATAGATCACAAGCGGATCTTCAGCAACTATTTCCATTCTACCCTGAATTGTTACATTATTAAATCCATTACGCAATTCTTCTTCTGATATCGACATGTTCGGGATATTTTGCAGCACTGTCAGAGCAGACTGGATGTTTTCGATTTGGTGTTCTCCCATTAAAGACACCGAAATATCTTTCATCAGAATGTTTTCGACCTCCGCATCAAAGCTTAGTCCCTCTTTTTTGAAATTTACATTTGAAATTTTACATTCAGTAGTCGCCATTAGTATATCAGTCCCCGAATCTTTAGCATGCTGTTCAATAACTTCCATCACTTCATCTGAATTTTCTGATACAACACAAGGGATTCCTACTCTCATGACAAACGATTTTTCTTCAGCGATTTTCTTTATTGTATCGCCAAGATATTTCGTATGATCGATACCTATGGAACTGATAACGGTTATCACAGGATTTACAAGCATGGTTGTATCTAACCTTGCTCCCAATCCCGTTTCAATCAGAGCAATATCTACTTCCATATCCGCGAAATATTTTAATGCGATGACCGTGGTAACTTCAAAAAATGCTGCTCCACTCTTATCAACGCTTTCTTTTAATGAATCCGCATACTCAATGATCGCTTCATCGCTAATAGGCACACCGTTAATTCTGATTCTTTCGTTGAAGTCTATGAGATGGGGGGAAGTATACAATCCTGTTTTTAATCCCTTCTCGCGCAGAACGGATTCTATCAGAGCACAGGTTGAGCCTTTTCCGTTTGTACCAGCAATGTGGACGGCGGGAAACTGATTTTGAGGATTACCGACTTTTTCCGCCAACGATCGAGAAACTTCAAGTCCAAGATGAATTCCGAAGGTTCTTAGTCCGAACAGATAGTGAAGTGTCTTATCATATTCTGAGGTACGCATAGTTCGATTATTTTTCTAGTTTGTGATATGTGATTCTAAAACTTCGAGAGGAATAAGTTCAACTTCGGCCAACTCTTTGCCCAGAAACCGCTCAGCCATCTCCTTAAACTTAAATGGAAAGTCTGACACATAAAAGCTATGAACAACGGTATTTTCTTGTGAAGTTATTTCTAAACTTTGTTCATCTAATATCTGCCTAAGGTCTCCGGCTGTTGCTTCAGCTGAATCAACCAAAATAATTTCATCACCGACAATTTCCCGGAGTACCGGTTTCAATATCGGATAATGTGTACATCCGAGAATCAGAGTATCAATCCCCCCTTCTATCAGAGGTGACAGATATTCCTTGGCGATATCCCTTGTTGCAGCCTTAGATTCCCAGCCCTCCTCCACAAGTGGCACGAACAGCGGACAGGCCACCTCTGTAACCTCTATAGAATTATCAATATCCTGAATCGCTTTTTTATATGCACCTGATGAGATAGTGCCATGTGTGCCTATCACGCCAATTTTCCCATTTTTTGTGCTCTCTGACGCCGCCCGTGCTCCCGGATTAATTACGCCTATTACCGGAATATCCAAATTGTCATGGAGTATATCGAAAGCCTCTGCCGATGCTGTATTACAAGCAATAATAATGGCTTTCACACCTTTATCGTAAAGAAAAGAAGCGTCCTGCCTTGCGAATAATTGTACAACTTTTGGGCTTTTTGAGCCATAAGGCACTCTTGCAGTATCACCGAAATATAGTATATTTTCTTGCGGAAGCTGTCGAGTTACTTCTCGAACTACCGTCAATCCTCCAATTCCCGAATCAAATATTCCTATAGGTTTATCGTTCAATTAAATCTTCAATTTGATGAAATGATAAGTTGTTCATATTTTCTTTTAAATTTGCGGACGCTCTCATAGATCGCTTCAGCGATTTTCTGCTGATATTTCGATGACTTTAAATTCTTTTCCTCTTTTCGGTTCGAAAGAAAGCCCGCTTCCAAATAAGCGTGTGGCATAGATGCTCCCACCAATACATAAAATCCAGCTTGCTTTACTCCTCTGCTCGGCGATGATATTTTCTTTCTTAATTCTTTCTCTATCATTCCTGACAAGTCCTCCGATTCTCTCATAAATGATGCTTGCGCAAGGGACGCCAAAATTAATTTTTCATTAGCGAACTTGCTATACCTTTCGGCGCTCTCTTTTCCCTCAAATCGGATCACCGAATTTTCCCGTTCAGCAACAAGGATCGCGCTTTCAGTTTTTCCGGGACGGAGAAGATATACTTCAAAACCTCTAACCTTCCTGTTTTTTGGAAAATCATTCAGATGCACACTGATAAATAATTTCCCCTCATTTCTGTTCGCTATTTTCCCTCGTTCCTCTAATGAAACAAATACATCTTCATCACGTGTATACACAACGTTTACACCCAATTTTTTCCGGATCAATTTCCCTATTTTTTTTACTATGCTGAGAGCGGCATCCTTTTCTTTCAGACCTGAAGGTCCGATTGAACCGGGATCTTTTCCGCCATGTCCTGCATCGAGGACTATAGTATCAATGAGCCACCGTTCACTATCCTTCAGCAGACTTTCTTCTACCTGTTGTCGGCTAATTGTTATAGGAGTTCTAAGTGATATTACTATCTGATGCGGATCGGTAGTTTGATATATTTCCGGGCTCTCCACTTCGCTTTTCAGCTTAAATGATAGCTGAGTGGATCCTTCCATTTGAACGGGCACGATTTTTATCACCGCTCCGCGAACTGTTGTTTTGATGATTGCCAGAGAATCGCTCACACCGTTAACAACTGTCAGATACAGCCAACCCAACTCTTTATTTACCCATGCTCGATACGAATCAAGTGGAAATTCACGCGTTGTTGAAATCTTTATCAGCGTACCATTCGCTTTTTCCAGAAGCTGAATTCCTGTTATATTTTCCAGGGTGGTTTTGATTTCGAGAATATTCAATTCGATGTTAAAGCTGATCTTTTCGTTCATGATCTTATCAAGAATATCCATAAGCGGTATTACAGGAATAAGAATATCATTCTCTGAAGATAATGCGGGCACGGGAAAATGAAGAATATCGTCCCCATTTCCGTCTTCACTCATATTTTCCATTAACACGAACGAACTGTAAGCGGACAGCTTCACTCGCCATTGCTTAAATTTAATGTCCATTTTTTTCTTTTCAGCCGAATAAAATGTGCGCGCTTCAAGAAGCCGCGCGATTTCAATCCCACTTACATATGAAATATTATCTTTTTCGATGGTCTTCAGGAATTCGAATCTATCCGGATCATTTGAATAAACTACTTTGATTTCAGAGCCGGCTGAATCACCAAATAAAATGAATATCAATAAGATGACGGGTAATAATTTATTAAATAGATATATCAATTTGAAATCCTATCCTCGTTTCATCCGTACTCTCTTTTTGTGCGCTCCTGCTATAGCGCTCCAATTTTACGGACGCTGAAAAATAAGTTGAAATATCTTTGCTTGCAAGAACCATAAATCTGTGTCCTTCGTTGTAAACTGCAATATTTCTCAGCACACCCGGAAAATCATGTTCATAAATATATATTCTTGAATCAAAAGAATCCGTGTTATAAATAGTCGCGGAGGCTTTGAATATCACTCTGTTTGGGAGAATCATACTTACTGACGATGACAAAAGATAACCGTATTCCGTTGAGATTCCATGGTCAACGCTTACCCGTTCTATTTGCCAGCCTAAAGTCCTATTTGCAGAAAATCGATGTTTCATTTTCAATCTAAAATTTTGTCTTATAGTCTTTTGAACTCTTTCTCTCTCAATTCCAAATTCATCCTTTCGGATTTGATTCTCTTCCCGATTCGCCCCCCAGGCTCGGAATGAGAAAGAATTATTCCTGTTAATCTGATGTTGAAGTTCTAACCGATAATCTTCTCTCCGGCTCGGCGCTCCAATGGTTGCAGTAACCCATGGTCTTTTAGACAAATCTCTGAATCCTGATAATACCGTTCGCCTTTTCAGTTTCAGCTTTATTGCTGCATAAATTCCTTCCTCGTTTTCACCCGCGCCAAATGGATTTCCTCTCACTCCTCTAAACCCATCTTCATAATCTCGATACAATATTCCCACCCGCACATTTTCATAAACTGCCATCGCTCCGTGGACCTGAGCCGTTTTACCTCCATTACTGCCGGCTACCTCACCAAACAAATTGAATTTGCTTTGCGTAATATTATAGTCAACACTCAATGATTTATATTCACTTCCGATAAAGTCGTTTATTTTATCAGGTGCTTTTAGCGGATTTAATTCATTATCATAATCAACCAGTGCGATATTGGTTCCGATTTTATATTTAGGAGTATTCCATTCGCTCCTTAAACCTAATATCAATTCCCGCACAATGTTTCTTCCATCAATTTCACTTGCGGTTCGGTGTAAACCACTCTCTCTAAAATTCAGTACATCACCGGAATCAGATAGTGAAGCATCCTTATTTACAAGCGAAGCATATGCAAGAGTTTTTAATTCGCCATATTGCCAACTTCCTGCAGCACCTCTTAAATTTCTAGTTTCCACAGCGGATTTGTATGGCACTATTCCTTTAGCCCGCTTTTGTATTGAAAGTATTGGATTACCGCCCTTTCGAAAGCTTCCGTTTCCCCAAAACAATAACCCCTGGCCAATCTCCAGGGAATAATCCCCGAGAATTTTATCATATTCGTTATTCTCATTTTTGCGAGTCAAATAGATCGAAAAATAATCGACTAATTTTTCCTCACCGGGATCACGCTCCATTAATATTCCCGCCGAATATCCATTTTCAAGTTGGGTAGTCGCTCTTGTATAATACTTATACGGAAAAACCTGTAAGCCATCATCGGACGAATTTTGTATAACTCGATTTCTTATGCTGATCTGTTTAAATCCGGGATTCTGAATGCCGAATCCCGATATTGAAATCAAAATATCTTCCTGCTCTTGTTGCAATTCCAGAGATTTAATATCTTCAACGTCCTTGAATAATTCTCCTTTATTTCTATAAGCTCTTATAGAGATCAGTGTAGAGGCATCAATAAGAGGATTTTGGTTTAATTTTTCTAATGAGGAATCATTCAAATTAACAGAATCTCTGACAAATTCTTCAAGATAGTCATAGAGATCGGAAGCACCTTCTATCTCCGAATCAGAATTTATGTAATTTTCGAATTCAAGATCCTGACCAAAAAGTGTGTCCGTATTTAGTAAAAATATTATCGTTGCGATCAATATTGGGGTCCGATTCAAAATGTGAAACCAAATGAAATGTTTTGTGTAGTACCGAGGAATTGGTGAGTAACTGCTGAATAATCTATTGTGATCCCATTTGATGTAAGCCCGAATCCCATAGAAATAACTGATGGATTATTCGAAACGCCTAACCTCAAAAACTGTGACGGGTACAACTCTATTTCTGTGCCAACCCGAAGAATATCATCAAAACTTTCCTCTTTTTGATACTCTGTGATCACCTTAATATTATTTGCGGGAAGATAAAACAATCCCAGCCGCATACTTCGCGGTAACGACTTATCGTCTGCGCTGATATTTGGTGAATTTATATTTCGAACCGTAAGTCCAAGAATAATATTATGTCTTACCTCTGCTAAAATTCCGGAGTTCAAACTAATACTTCTTCCAACGCCATAGCCTTTTATTCGTACTTCCATCATATTCAGAGAAATTCCGAAGTAAATATTTTTATATGGATTATTTGCATATCCAAAGGACAACAAACTTTCTCGGTATAGAGAAAATCCGAATCTTGAAGCAGCCAATCCAAAACTACCGTACTTTGAAGGTATTGCTAATGCTAAACCTGAATGGGATAATTCTTTAAGACCAAAAGGACGTGAAAATATCACGCTGAATTTTAATTGGTCATGTTTTGTTAGATTAGCGACATTTCCGAATAGTGCTAGCTGGTCAGAGGGAAGTGCTGAGTATAAACCTCCCAGAGCAGACGCCCGCGCGGACAGTAAGCGTCCTTCAAAAGCTCCATTTGCGTTATTTGTAGGAAAGAGATGGAAAAATATAAGAGATAATACAAAGTATCTTTTCAAAAAACTGATATAACCGGACATCCTATATTTTTCTCACAGAAGCAAGGTGCCTATAACTCTCACTGATTTTGTGTAATAAACGTCCCCCGATATATTTTTAACTCTTTGGAATCGTCCGTTTATGCTAAATGTTTTATGTTTTGCAACATTATAAGAGGCGCGAAAAACAGGCCCGATCCCCACAAGATTTCTGACCCGATCTCCTTCGCTTAGAAAATTTATAAATCTCTTTTCGCTGCGTGAAGAACGGGTTATGCCTCCCAAGATGAGCATCTTTTTCATCGGTCGGTACGATAAATTTGCTTCCACCGAAGTAATTCTTCTTTCCCCTACCCGCTGCTCCAAGAAGTTATCCCAGTCCAACTTTCCATCTTCTTCCAGCTCCAATCGGGATGATATCCGAAAAATCAAATTCTCTTTCAATTTGATAGTTGTGGTTTGTCTGTAAATAAAATTTCTCAGAACTAAAGATCTGATCGGCAAAATCTCGTCATCGTAATCATAGTCAAAATAATTTGCCAAAACCGTGAACGATTGTTTTGTTTTAATTTTCGGAGAATATATCATTATTATATCGGATGATAATAAGAATACCCTGTTCCAGTGATTGTCCGCGCTTCTCTCTCCGAATAAGTACACAATGTGATCAAAATTCATAACCGCTTTTAAATTTATTCGTAAATCATCACCGAAACGATGAGTGTATCCGGTATCGAACAACAATCTCAATTCGTCTCTGTCATCGAAATTATTACTGTCAGGTGTGTCGTACCGAAGTCGATTCGAAGATGCGAAAAACCCGATTGAATCATTTATCGAAGGATTATAATTTAGAGATGATGATAATATTAATGATCCGGATTCATTGTCGGGTGATAGTAAGGGGAGATTTACGTCTGTGAGTGATGATGAGACAGTATATTTTTGCAAGTTACTATTAAATCCGGTGTTGATCCTTCCTTTTAATTTATTCTTGCCGAACGATATACTGAGCTGATTTTCTGTAGATTCATTTCTTCTTCTTCGGCTCACGTCTCCTTTATCTTTTTGTGGTGATTCAAATTCGGTCTCCGCCAGCCGAAATCTTGTCGCCCACCTGAACGTGATTCCATCTGACACTTTGTATCGAAGATTATTTCCAAATCCGTTTAAATTCTCTGTCCGGGTTTCTATCTCCCCTGCTTGATTTATGAAATAATCCTGTCTCTTCCCTCGAAGATCAAAAAAGAACGAATCGCTCGTTGCTTCGTAAAAAATTCGGGAAAATCTGATCGCTGCGTTTTGTGATTGATTTTTTCTTTGCTGAAATCGATCCCCGATAACAGCTGCATTAATTTCACTGTTCCAACCCTCAATATTATGTTTTCTCCTGCTAATTGATGAAGTGAACTTAAATCCGGAGTCTTTTTGTTTCCTCCTGGAATCCCAAATTGGCCCTCCAGTTACATTGAAGATAATAGATGGAAATGATCTGTCGTTTATGCCTAACTGAAAATAATTCGTTTCCGTATCATTGAACAATCCTGTGTGACGGTCCTTGAAAACACTGGAAAACGCTTCTGTCGAAATCTTTGATTTTGAAGTCAGAGGAAGATCATATCTCACTCTGAATTTCTGATTATCTTTCCAACGCGCTTCTTTGTTACCAAACTCAAGTCTCGTAGTTTCAAATAACTCTTTAATGCTGAAAAAACCCGAAGCGTAATCCCCCTCATGGCTTAAGCCAAGTTGCCATACACTTGTATTATTTCTAAGAGAATAATTAACAGAGCTAGAATCGGGTAAATTGATACCTAAAATATTAGGTGATTGTGATTGACCTTGCAAAGTCGAAGAGAACAGGGCACTGATGAAATAGGATACTGCTACAAAAACGATTGAATAATTTACTGAAATAGGATCACTCCTTCGTAATATTATCTTCCTCCGGAACAACTTTATAAACCTTCTCACCCTTCTTCGCCATACCATATTTTTCACGGGCGAGTTTTTCCATATACTCAGGAGCAAACTTAAGTCGTTCTATCTCCTCTCTAAGCCTTACCTCTTCCGCCTTTAGAGAATCAAGCTCAGCCTCAATTCTATTTTTCTCTTGAGTATATTTATACCAGGAGATTAGACCCCTATCATTAAACAGAAAGGCGATCGTTATCCCAGCTGCGATGGTGACAAGGAATAATTTCTTCAGAAACTTGAATATTTGCTCGTTATCGAATTTTGGCTCAGACGGTTTAATAACAAAATCCTATTGAATAAATTAATTTAATTGTCAGCTTCTGCTAATCCCTTTAAGTCCGATAAATTTTGCATCGCTACCTAATTCATTTTCTATTTTCAGGAGCCTGTTATATTTCGAGACCCTGTCGGAACGGGATGCCGAACCTGTTTTAATTTGCCCGGAACATGTAGCTACAGCTAAATCAGCGATAGTAGTATCTTCTGTTTCCCCGGAACGATGAGATATAACATAACTAAATCCATTCGACTTAGCCATATCAATAGTTTTTAATGTCTCAGTCACTGTCCCGATCTGATTTAATTTAATAAGTATAGAGTTACAAGACTTTTCATCGATCGCCTTTTGTAAAAAAATGGAATTTGTAACAAGAAGATCATCCCCTACCAATTGGACTTTATCACCGAGTTTTTCACTCATAAGCTTCCAACCATCCCAATCATTTTCATTGAGACCGTCTTCTATGGATAGAATCGGATACTTGCTCAAAAGATCATCATAATAATCTATAATTTCTTCTGTTTCCATTTTCTTATTATCCGATTCAAGAAAATAGTTATTTTCTTTTGCATTGTAAAACGTGGACGCTGCGGCATCAATGGCTAAGAATAGCTTCTCGCCGACAGAGTGCCCGGATTTCTCTGCTGCTTCTAAAATAATTTCTATTGCTTCTTCGTTTGAAGATAGATTTGGCGCAAACCCTCCCTCATCGCCTACCGCCGTTACAAGTCCTCGTGATGAAAGCTCCTTCTTCAAATAGTGAAATGTTTCTACGCCCATGCGAAGCGCTTCCGAAAAGGATTCTGCTCCCGCCGGAAAGATCATGAACTCCTGAATATCAACATTGTTGTCTGCGTGTTGACCGCCGTTAAGTATGTTCATCATCGGCACCGGAAGAATATATTCG
>CBDUTM010000031.1:0-9788 GCA_965369985.1 uncultured bacterium
AAATAGCTGTCTCTGTCAGATACGACTTAAAAGCATATTAGTTTCATCTATTCTACCGTATAATTACATATACTCCAGCTGTTTCATCCCATTACTGTAAAGTTAACCCTAAAAACTTGAAATTCACTGAAAAATAGTTTAATTTTCATAATAACAGCAAGATATTATTTAACTTAAGTTGTCTTATACGGTATACAGAATTGAAAAATAACGGCAAACGGCACATATATCAAGACCTTAATCCGCCACCTGTTGATCAAGTGGGGATCGAAGAACGGGTAGCTAAGCTTAACAAGAGAAGCATAAAGAAAGAGTCGAAGGTCTCCGCACTGAAATTGGCGCTGAGCATGATCGACCTCACCACGCTTGAAGGAAAAGACAGTATGGGAAAGGTTAGTCAGCTCTGTAATAAAGCTCTGCATCTTCATGATTCTTATCCCGGCTTGCCGAGTGTTGCAGCAGTTTGTGTCTATCCTCCTATGGTTCCCACAGCGGTAAAAATGCTTAAAGGTTCAAGCGTCAAAGTCGCGTCTGTGGCAACTGCTTTTCCAAGCGGTATGACATCTCTATCCACTAAACTGAGTGAAGTTAAAAAAGTTGTGAAAATGGGAGCTGACGAAGTGGATATGGTTATTTCCCGCGGTGCATTCCTTCGTGGAGACTATAACTATGTTTACGACGAAATTGCCGCAGTAAAAGAAGCATGCGGGGATTCTCACCTTAAGGTCATTCTCGAAACCGGAGAGTTACAGACTTTGGATAACGTTCGTCTTGCCAGCGATATCGCCATGTCTGCTGGAGCTGATTTCATCAAAACTTCCACAGGCAAAATACAGCCGGCAGCGACTCAGCCTGTGGCATTGGTCATGTTAGAAGCGATCAGAGATTTCTATTTCAAAACCGGTAAGATGATCGGACTTAAACCGGCCGGAGGTATCAGTACTGCCAAAACAGCGATTCAATATCTCGTTTTAACAAGGGAAACTCTCGGCTCGAAATGGCTAACTCCAAATTTATTCCGGTTCGGCGCCAGCTCTCTTGCCAACGATATTCTGATGCAGCTGCTGAAACAAGAAGTTGGCGTATATCAATCTGCTAATTATTTTTCAAAGGACTGATAACAATGGCTACAAAAGAAAAGTTGCTTGACTTCAATTCTGCGTGGGAATATTCCCCGGCACCGGAAAGTACCGATCATATTCATTTGAAAAAACAGTATGATTTGTTTATTAATGGAGAATTCGTCAAGCCGAAAAGCCGAAAATATTTTAATACGGAAAATCCTGCCACCGGAAAGGTCATTGCAAAAGTTGCTGAAGCATCGAAAGCAGATGTAAATTTTGCGGTAAAATCCGCCCGAACCGCATATGATAAATACTGGTCAAAAATGCCGGCGTCCGAAAGAGGAAAATACATCTTCCGGATAGCCAGGATGATTCAGGAGCGAGCACGTGAATTTTCCGTTATTGAAGCGTTGGACGGAGGAAAACCGATTCGCGAAGCGCGTGATATTGATATACCTCTGGTTTCAGCCCATTTCTTTTATTACGCCGGTTGGGCAGATAAACTCGAATACGCATTCCCCGGCAGAAAAGCAAATTCGCTTGGAGTAGCGGGTCAGATAATTCCGTGGAACTTTCCATTACTTATGGCATCATGGAAGATCGCTCCTGCACTTGCTACCGGAAACACGGTCGTTCTGAAACCCGCTGAAACAACTCCTCTCACCGCCCTCAAATTGGCTGAAATAATTCAGGAAGCTGATCTGCCTCCCGGTGTTGTAAATATTATTCCCGGAGCGGGAGAAACCGGAAGAGCGATAGTAAACCACCCTGATATAAATAAAATAGCGTTTACCGGCTCCACCGAAGTGGGCAAATATATACAAAAAGTAATAGCGGGCACAGGTAAAAAGTATACTCTTGAACTGGGCGGAAAGGCTGCGAATATCATATTTGAAGAAGCTGCCATAGACCAAGCCGTTGAGGGAATTATTAATGCTATCTTTTTCAATCAGGGACATGTTTGCTGCGCCGGCTCGAGACTTTTGGTTCAGGAAGGGATCGCTGATGAAGTGATCCGAAAGCTGAAGAACAGAATGGAAACTTTGATCATAGGTGATCCTCTAGATAAAAACACTGACATCGGAGCAATAAATTCAAAAGCTCAGCTTAAGAAAATAAACGAAATGGTCGCGTTCGGAGTTAAGGAGGGCGGAAAACTCTATCAGCCGACCTGCTCGCTTCCGAAATCCGGTTACTGGTTTAAGCCATCTCTGTTTACAAACGTATCTCAATCACACAGAATAGTGAAGGAAGAGATATTTGGGCCTGTTTTAGCGATTCAGACATTCCGCACCGTAGATGAAGCCATAGAAAAGGCGAATAACACTCCTTACGGACTTTCAGGGGGCGTTTGGACAGACAAAGGCTCAAAGATATTCAAAGTTACAAAACAGATCAATGCCGGAGTTATTTGGGCAAACACATTTAATAAATTCGATCCGGCTTCCCCATTTGGCGGCTACAAGGAAAGCGGAATGGGTAGAGAAGGCGGTCTTCACGGTCTTTCGCCATATGTGGAGTTGTCATCATGAAGAAAAGATTGGGAGTACTCAAAACATATAAGATCTATATTGGCGGGAAATTCCCGAGAACAGAGTCCGGCAGATTTTATGAACTGACAGACAGGAACGGTGATCCTATCGCCAACATCTGTCGTTCATCCCGAAAAGATTTCAGAAATTCCGTCGTCGCTGCCAGAAAAGCATTTGCCGGCTGGTCAGAACGCACGGCATATAACAGAGCTCAGATATTATACCGTATTGCCGAAATGCTCGAAGGAAGACGCGAACAGTTCGTTTCAGAACTTCGGCTTCAGGGAGATTCTGCACGTAAGGCACTTTCAGAAGTTAACGGATCAATAGATAGGCTTATTTATTATGCGGGTTGGGCGGATAAATATATTCAGGTTTTCAGCAGTGTAAATCCTGTCTCTTCTTCACATTTTAATTTCTCTGTGCCCGAGCCTACAGGAGTTGTGACGATTTTAGCGCCTGAGGGAAGCGGTCTATTCGGACTCATCTCAGCTATCGCGCCTGTTGTTGCGGGAGGAAATTCGTGTGTGGTACTTGCGTCTCATTCCAAACCTCTCTGTTCTATCTCATTAGCGGAAGTTCTGCATTCATCCGATCTTCCCGGCGGTGTCGTAAACATTTTGACGGGAATACGTTCTGAACTTATTGATAATTTTTCTACACATATGGATGTTAACGCCGTTATCTATTACGGAGAAGAGCCGAATGAGATCAAACGAATTCAGGAGAATGCATCACTGAACGTAAAACGGGCTCACATCATCAAAAGTAGCGCTATTACCGGTGTGAATTCTCAAGACCCTTATCAACTGATGAACACTCAGGAGATAAAAACCACCTGGCATCCGATAGGAAATTAATCTCCCGCTTCGCGGATTATGTTTTCAGCCTCTTCGGCTAATCTCTCTGCACCCGCTTTATCTTTCGCTTCGGTATAGATCCGCATAATAGGTTCTGTGTTCGATTTACGAACGTGGATCCATCCTTCAGTTTTTTCTACTTTCACTCCGTCACGAAGATCGATTTTTTCTCCCGAAAAATAATCTGCGAGATTTTGCAACGCATTATCCGCTGATACAGCTCCAAGACTCACTTTACCTTTATGCATAACATATTGAGGCATCTTCGCATATAATGCCGAGAGCGGATCATTATTCTGTGTCATAAATTGCAATGTGAGCGCTGCCCCTACAAGTGCGTCCCGCCCGTAATGCAGCTCCGGCAGTATAACGCCACCGTTACCTTCTCCACCGATTACCGCCCCAACTTCTTTCATCTCGTTAACAACGTTTATCTCACCGATCAGAGTTCGTGAAAGTTCGGCATTATATTCTACAGCAATGTCATCTAATGCCCGGGTAGTTGAAAGATTTGTAACGACCTTTTGTCCTTCACTTAGACCTGAGAGAACCACCTCAGCAGCGATGACCACCGTATATTCTTCTGAAATGTACTTTCCGCCGTCGGCTACAATCGCAAGCCTGTCGCCATCAGGATCCAATGCAAAACCCACATCCGCTCCGCTTTTTCCGGTAAGCTCTATGAGTTCGGAAAGATTTTTTTCTAACGGTTCGGGATTGTGCGGAAACCCCAGTTGCGGGTCACAATTAATAGCGGTTATTTCGCATCCCAGAGATTTTAATAGCTCCTGCAAAATATTCGATGCTGCACCGTTGACGCAGTCAATCGCCACCTTAAACTTTCTTTCTCGAATATTTTCTACTTTCAGGTGGGAGATCGACATGACAAGATCGAGATGATCTTTGTCGGAGTTTTCATAGGTTTCAATCTCTTGCTGCGGTGTTCTATCTTCAGCAAGATCTTTCGATCTTAACAATTCTTGAATTTTATCAAACTCTTCTTTGCCGATAAATGTTCCGTCAGAACCTAAAAATTTCAATCCATTCCATTCTGCCGTATTATGGCTCGCTGTGATTATTATCCCGCCATTTGCATTTAGCTTTTCTACCGCGATCTGAGTGGTGGGTGTTGTTGCAATTCCAATTTGAATGGGTTTACAGCCTACGGAAATCAAAGACTTAATTACCAGTGATTCTATTTCCGCGCCTGAACTTCTTGTATCTCGTCCGATCACGATTTTCTGTCCGATAATAGAGCCGAAGGCTTTGGCGTAAGAGTTTATAACTTCAGGTGTGAGTCCTTCACCGTATATTCCTCTTAAACCTGATAGTGATGCAATTAGAGGGGTCAACATATTCGTCGGTTTAAATTATGACCCGAAACTGTGTCGTACGAAAATTGAATTTTAAATACCGCCGCAATAAATTTATAAGAACAGGTTGGGTATTTCCCCTGAAAAAGAGGAGCTTATTTATATGGTCTATACCCGAAAGTAGATTTGCGTGCTCTTTTCTCAGCTTTTGCCCTTTTCATTCTTTTTTGTTGGCTGGGCTTAATGTAATAAGAATTTTTCTTTACGTCTTTTAAAATTCCTGCTTTTTCGTATTTCTTTTTAAATCTTCTTAACGCTTTTTCAAGCGGCTCGTCTTTTCTCACTAATACTTGAACCATATGTAGTTTTACTCTCTCCTTGTTTATTAACCGAGATATGATCTCAGTTTTCTGCTTCGTGATTTATGTCTTAAACGTCGGATCGCCTTTTCTTTTATCTGACGTACTCGTTCGCGAGTCAGATGATATACCTCTCCAATTTCGTTTAATGTCAGTGAGCACTCCCTTTCGATCCCAAAGTACATTCTGATTATTTCTCTTTCTCTGTCTTTCAATGTTTCAAGCGCAACTGATATATCATTTTTCAGCGACTCGGACATCAGATCCTCGTCAGGTGGCGCTTGCTCTGCATCTTCAACAACATCCATAAGCGAGTTTTGTTCTCCGTTTCTGAACGGATCGTTTAAGGAATGATGTCTTTTAGAAATCCTGAGCGAATTGGAAACATCTTCCGGTTTCATCTCGAGTTTTTCGGCGATCTCAACTTCATTTGGCGCTCGTTGGATACCCTGCTCTAGACCTTCTGCCGCTCTATTTATTTTGCTGATAGTTCCAACCCTGTTCAGAGGTAGCCTGACAATTCGGGAATGTTCTGCCAACGCCTGTAAAATGGATTGCCTTATCCACCACACGGCATACGAGATGAATTTAAATCCGCGTGTTTCATCAAATCGGGTTGCAGCTTTTATGAGACCTAAATTGCCTTCGTTGATCAGGTCCGTCAACGGAAGCCCTTGTCCCTGATAATCTTTTGCGACACTGACAACAAACCGAAGATTCGCTTCAGTAAGTTTTTTAAGCGCCAAATGCTCGCCTTTTTTCACTCGTTTAGCGAGTGCAACTTCGTCGGCGGGTTTTAGCGGCTCATACTTACCTATCTCTTCCAAATACTTTGAAAGAGAGCGATTAGAATCCATCCCCATATTCATTGCTCTACCTGCCATAAATCAATACCTAAAAGTTATTTTTTTAATATTGCACCCTTTTCTCATTTGCTCGGTAACTTCGCCGCAATTGTTCTGCTTGTAATTAATCGGGTTAAAATTAAAAAACTTTGGCGGAATAACATTTATTTCTGCTTTAACCCGACTTATAATCCATTTCAGCGTTGGAATATATCTTTTATCCGCAATTTTGTCAAGCACTAATAGGGTTTCAAGGGATATATGATTCAAATAAACTATATCGATGTTACGATCATATTATTGATCGAGAAAATCGTATCTATAGGCTTCAGTTAATTTACCTACACGGAATATTTTAGCGATCGGCTTCTCAACATAGAGATTTTCAACAACAGTGTGATATTGCGGATGCTCAAATGTAATCGTGTATTCACTGAAATTTATGACCGGAAATTTAACACTACCGCCCGGCTTCAGTGTCAAGGATTCCTCATCTACCACAAAATGATTGACGTTTTTCAAGGCTATAGTACGCAGCGTATCACTGACAATATAACTTTTTAGCAAAGAATCTGAAGAAATTATCGAGCTCGTAGCTCGGAGAGTTAAGGTTGCACCGTTTATGGTGAGACCTGTTTCATAGTCCTCCGCAGTAAAAGAGAAAGTGGTTAATCTGCTGTTTACCACATCATTCGCCATCCGTTTCAGCGCGAACGTCAGGCTATACAACGTTATCGGAGAATTTACCAGCTCTTCTTCAGATCCTTTTACAAATACCGGTATGTCCAATGTGATAGTTCTCGAATCTTTTAAATACGAAAATCCACTCTCAGTTAAACTGCTTTGCGCGGGATTAGGAAAAACGTCGGCATATATAAAGGGTTGATTTCTCCAATATAGATTTATTTTAAACTTCCCGTCGATACCTGTGATACCTTCGTTTGACATAATATTTTCATAATCTTTCGATGCTGCTTCTAATATTTTACCCTCGAGAAATTTACCCTTTGAGTCAACCAAGACACCTTCCACAGAAGCGATATACGTTGCTGATTTCGTATATTCCTCTTTGTCGAATGTGATTGAAGAGTTTTCCATTACTAAAGTTGTTGAACCGCAAGCACCGGAAATTAATCCTATAAAAGCGATAACAATTAATCTAAAAATATTATTTTTAACTGTTTTACTCTTACTTTGCATAAACATTCTCCCGTAATAGTGCCTTATTTGCTATCAAGATACTTATAAATGCTACAATTAGGCTAAACACCAAAAATATCGCAATAATGAAAATCCCCTTTCCCTCGTCATAAGGAAGATCATCGATTTGAAAATTGTAAGTATTCAATACAGCCGCCGACAACAGTGAACTTCCTGCTACTAAATAAAACATAGTAATTAGAAAAGCAACCGTTGCTCCTCTCGATGAGGCGATCCTGATGGCGCTGTTTTCTCTTAAATCAGCAAACCATGCACCGGTACTCAATGACAGCACAGTAATCACAATACTGCTGATCGCCGTGAATGCAACCGTGATAAGATAAAGCGACCTCCCGGGATTGAGAGCTGAAGAAGTAAAGCCGATCAACGGCAAACCAATGATCAGTAGAATCACTGATGCTGAGATGCCTTTATATTTTAATATGTACTTCATTGTCAACGGTGCCGACCTGATAAGCCAGAATGCATTGCCCTCTTGACTCATCAGTGGGAATATAAATCTCACCGCTAAAGAGACAAGGAAAAATCCGCTGAAAATAAAATTCGCTATATACAATAAAGTCATCCGAAATGGATCGGATATATATAAAGAGAGCCCACTTATGTTAGCAATATAGATGAATAAGAGTACCATAAAAATAATCATATGCACCCATTGGCTCGGTTCCCTGATAAAGAGCAGAATATCCCGTTTTATAAGCGCTTCCGTCTTTTTACTTAGAGGTAGTCTCAAAAATTGAAACGCCTTCGAAAATCGATGATACTGCGCTCGCTTAACAAACCATTCTTTTCCACGTGTATTAAGCCACGTCTGGTAATAAGATCTTCCTGACATCACATACAAAAAACCGATCAGACTAAAACAGGTAAAGATCATCAGACCTATATGCGGTAAAGCGTTATTATAATCTCTCTCCACTATCGAATAAAGAGCTCTGGCCGCCCATGTGCTTGGTACGAATACCACTTCGTTGAAGCTTCCGCTTGCGATAGCAGGATGATCTTCAAAATTAGGGTAATATTGAATGATCTCCTTCACCTGGTCAACAGGATGGACAGATTGAAAATAGGAACTTGATCCTCCCAGCGTGAGCAGGAGTGCAGCGGTTATAACAATTCTGGATGGAAGAAGCGAAGACAGCCTGACAACTAAAAATAGTAAAATTGTACCCATAGCAGCCGCGGCAAATATAAACGGCAGTGCGATACCGAATATGACTAACAGATATTCGTATATACTAAACTTAAAAAACGTACCATAAGCTATCAGTGCTGCGCCTCCCAGCAAAAACATAGGAGTTGAACTTCTGAAGAAATTTTCAGTGAACTTGTAGAGGAAAATATTCTCCGGCTTCAAAGGAAAATTGAATAGATACTCAACTTCATCAGATCTAAAAAATGCCGAAAATGCTGTTACGGAACTTCCTAAAGCAGTCATTACGAACAGAGCAAAAAGTCCTGTGGCGAGCAGACTGTGCAAAAAAACAACCGGCAGATGGACCTCGCTTATCAGAAACGCAAGTGTCGTATTTATTCCTTTGTAAGCGCCGTATCCGAACAGGACAAATACTGAGGTAGTGGCTATCTCCATAAACAGAGTACCTTTTGTAAGTCCCTTTCCATATCGGAGCGTAGAAATATATTTTATCCTTAAAAATTCAATCAACATTAGTCCTTTGAGAACGTTCGAGAGCATTGTGATTTGCTTGTTCTGCCGTAAGATTCAGGAAAAGTGTTTCAAGATTATCACCTTCACTTTTTGCGAATTTGTTGAGTTCATCTTTACTGCCTTCAGCGATGATCTTCCCTTCATACAGGATACCGATTTTATCGCACAACTCTTCTGCGATGTGAAGACTATGAGTTGAAAGAAATACCGTTGTTCCTGTAGATACTTTTTCCCGGAGGAATATTTGTAGATTAATTATATTTTTGGGGTCGAGTCCTACCATCGGTTCATCGATCACAAATATTTTCGGGTCATGAATAAATGCGGATGCGATGAGCAGCTTCTGTTTCATACCCTGCGAATATTCTTCGGCCCGTTTATTTCGCCATGGGGTAATTTCGAATATATCGAACAAGATCTTCGAGTTATCTTTTATCTGATCCCGACTGAGTCCATAGATACCGCCTATAAAGTTCATGAGCTCATCGGCTGTCAATTTATCATACAGATAAGGCTTATCCGGCACATAGCCGAATAGTGATTTCGCTTTCATCGGTTCCGAATGAATATCAATATCGTTGATATATACCTTCCCCGAAGTTGGCTTTAGAAGTCCCGCAAGCATCTTGATAGTAGTGGTTTTACCGGCGCCGTTCGGTCCAAGATAACCAAACAATGTACCTGTTGGAATTTCAAGAGTCAGATTATCTAATGCAATGAAATCGCCGAACGATTTTGTGACTGCGTCAAACCTGATCATATTATGTTATGCCGTAGAAAAAAAATAGATGATCAACGATCCAAGATTGCTATTTATTTTGAATTTTTTTCAAATCTGCGTCAAACTCTTCTCTTTCCTTCTTGAGGATCTCATCCATTTCGATCTTTCTGCGTTCTATTCTTTCGGTGATTGTAGGTACTAAAT
>CBDUTM010000032.1:0-9645 GCA_965369985.1 uncultured bacterium
AATATCAATTGCGAGCCCGAATACCGGAGATTGTTCTCTGGTTTCGCCGTTCTCATCCGGCACATCCAATAAACCGCCTATCTTTATCCTCGGCGTCCATATCACATCCGAAAATTTACTTTCCAAATCCCGGATCAGCGAATCAACCCCTATGATCGCCAGATCGTTAGGCGACATATCGCTCAGTTCTTCGTAGGAACGAGTCATTATTTTAACATGCCCTGTCTCAAGCATAGCATTGGCTCTGATAAAATCATTAAATATCCCAGCCATTAGTCCTACCATCAACACAGCAAACATAACCCCGAGTAAAATTACGACAAGACTGAGCAGGCTTCGTATTTTGTCTCTTAACACTCCTTTAAGAAGAAATTTCACCACGATCTTCAGCTGCCTCTAAGTACTTCTGTCGGATGCATTTTGGCTATTTTGCGGGTAGGAATATAGCTGACCACTGTCACTGTCCCTGCTACAAGGAGCATCGTGCCGAGTATCAATTCCGAACCGAAAAGGGGATAGAGACTTCCGCTGCTTACCACTCCAGCCTCATCCCCATATGGTATTGATATTCCTTCTGTTGCCAGGTAATAGAATAACGGTGAGCCGTATAACGCTCCAAGGATCAAGGCGAATACGCTATGCAAGCCGCCTTCAAGTGTGAAGAGCCTTATAACCCGGCTTCTTGTCATTCCCAGCGCCATATATGTCCCGATCTCTTTTCTCCTCCTGAAGATAGATAAAACCTGCGAATTGAATATTCCCAGCGCCGCCATAAACAGCAAAAGACCGTAAATAGTATATGCCCAGACCCTGTCGGCTTTAATCGCAGCGTCAATGTCTTTCATGAAAAACGTGATATTTTTCTTTACCCAACTATTCATCTTTCCAGTCAGATCAACATCGTCTCTCATAACAACGTAAGTAGCTTCACCCTTCATTTTCAGAAGCTCTCGGATAGTTTCCAATTCAAGCCAGATCTGACCCGAATCGAGACGAAAGTTATCCAACCTGATCACTTCGGCTACTTCCATCTCATCGGCATCATAAGTGCCATACGAATCCAGCCATCTGACAGTAAAAGTATCGCCTTTATTTAATCCGGTTTTTTTTGACATGCTCGAACCAATAATAACAGGGATGTAACTGCCTTTGTAAAGATGTAAGGATCCTAAAGGAAATCTTACGACATTTTGATCCGCCGGCATCCCTTTCATAAGCCCGACACTGCTTCTTCCATTAGTGTAGAATGTTGCCTGTCTTATTAGAACAGGAACCGCTTTCCCATCGCTCACTTCGTTGATCAGCTCTTCAGGTATTTTCCCATGGCTGTCTTCGATAGTCAGCGGATCGTATGGATCGTATTCAGGATGCCAAAAATGACCTCCTGCTACTTCAGTATCTACCATTATCCTTCGGGAATCTTCTCTCATCCCGTCGTACATCGCATTAAAAAATATAATTATTGTGAACGAAACTGATGTGACCAAGACATTCAGCCATGTCCTCATTCCTGCGCCGAATAAATTACGAAGAGCTAATTTCAGGATGAGCATCAATCGTCTCCGTTGAATTGCGGCGTCTCAATTCGTTCGTCATTCTCTATTCTGCCGTCCACTATATGAACAATTCTGGTGAGGTATCCCATGACCTTTTCATCGTGTGTCGCAAATATGAAAGACGTTCCGAGCTCTTTATTGAGCCTGACCAATATCTTCATGACTCTATGAGAGTTTTTTGCGTCCAAGTTTGCCGTAGGTTCATCCGCGATCACGAGAGGAGGTCGCTTCACTATGGATCGGGCAATCGCTACTCGTTGACTCTCACCTCCACTGAGCTGTGCCGGACGGGATTCAGTCTTATCTGTCAGGTCGACCCATTCGATCGCTTCACGAACCATTCTATCCCTCTTGCTTGAATCGATTCCCAAAAGCAGGAGTGGAAATTCCACGTTTTCGTACACTGAGTATACAGGCAACAGGTTATAGCTTTGGAAAATAAATCCTATCTCATTTTTACGCAGGTTCGCAAGCTCCACGTTTGTCTTATCGTTAAGAAGAGCTCCCATTACGCTTACGGTACCTTCAGTCGGTGTGTCGAGTCCGCCGATAATATTTAACATTGTGGTCTTCCCGGAACCTGACGGTCCTACCAATCCCATAAATTCCTTCTTCTTTATAACAGTGGTGATTCCCTTGAGTGCCCTGAATGAACGTCCCGCTATCGGAAAATCCTTTATAAGACCATTTATTTCTATAATATTGTTATTGTCCATATACCGATTCCTTCAATGATTGAATATAACCATTAACTGCATACCTTTTCCAAATCCTGTTAATCCAGCTAACTCGATCTCGGCTGGAGAAAACTCATTTCTCTCCGGATTTGAAAAGAGTAAAAGATTGAAAATATAATTATCGTACGTTCGGGAAAGTCTTAAAAAATTAAAATATCTCTTATTCTCCCAGTCATATTCAATTATCAGAGAACCTGAATCAAGCATACTGATCGGGTAGTTGATGAGAAATGCGCTGATTTCATTTTGCTCATCGCTGAATATTACTTTAGGTTTTATTTTATTCACCATAAACTCAGTCAATATATACACACCGTTACCCATCGGAATTGTATAATCGCCACCTATCATGAACAGATCCCTGTCGAATGGTATGATAAATTCATCCTTTGAGGACTTTGCAACAGTTACCTCCGCCCAAAATCCGATCACCTTATCGGTACGAAAATCAATACCGTATCTATCTTCTGCTGATGTAGGAAAAACAAGAGACAATCCGGAATTATCAGGAACGTCCGTGCCGAGATAATTTGGTCGATGATGATATGATACTCCGAAATTTCCTAATTTTCGTATGGGAAACTCTACTCTGCCGCCCGGCGCTCGTAAATCAGCATCTTCAGGATGAACTACCCATCCCCAATATGTTATATCATACTTGCCGAAGTATCGCAGTCGCACAGCGGTAACGGCTTCTGTCTGACCTGTTGGATCCTTCTGATCTATCGTATCAAACCACATAAGCGGTCTAAGGATCAAACCGGGACCGAATGCGATCTTCTGCAAACCATATCGGAGTTCAATCTTATCGGAGCTATACCGCCCCCACAGTCTATGCAAGTCTCCTTTTGCATCAGAACCCTTATCTCCGGTTCCTAACAAACCGTCAAACTGCGATTGAGAATTATAAGCGAGCTCAAAATCAAATCCCTTCGCCCAATTATTCTTCGGGTAAAAAGAAAGAGTGGGGATATAGCCTACGCTCTGGAGGATCTTGGAATGTCCGTCAGCAGGGTCGTTTGAAGCGTTGATACTCACAGCAAGTTGACCGATAATCTAAAACTCCAGAGCAGAACCGGTCGAAAAAAAAAATAATAAAAGTATAAACGCTATCGAACTCCCCCCATAAAATTTTTCAGTACTCAAACTTAACTCCGGCCGCACAATTCCCATCATTTCTATCTATAGAGTAAGAGCTAAATCTATACTATTTCACGGAAAAGGACAACAAATACTAGTTATTACATCATTAGAATGAATGTTCGATTCAGTTTAGGAACTTCACTCTGAATTGAACATTACGTTTTTCGCGATTTTTCGTATCGTTCGATAAACTGAGCTACTGAGGTTCTTGAAATAGTTTCGCCTATTAGTCCAAGCGGCAAATCATCAAGGGATTTGAACCTGACACAAGATTTCCCCATATCGAGTTTTTTCCCTGTGGCAATATAGTTTTTCTTAAACTTTTCCTCTCCATCGCCATAAACGTTCATCAGGTAAAGAGCCATATAATTTTTCTGAGATGCCAGCGATATAATTGTTAGAGGCATCTTATTGTAAGTTTTCGGATACATCTCCAACGGTATTACGTAACTTATCATACCGTATTGCATCGTTTCCGCATATCCTTGGGGAAGATTTTCGAGTATAAAATTGCGTACGGTGGATATCGAATCTCGTCTATCAGGAGATAGTTCCTTGAGATATTCATCTACACTTTCTGCACTGCTCTGAACCATTTAGATCTCTCCGCCACTCCTATGGATTCCTAAGATACCGATCAAGAGACCATCAGCCTACTCTTAAATTAATGAGCAAGATCGATGAAATGAAAATTAATGAGAGCTAAAGATTAATCGGTAACGTGCGATAAAATGACTATGCATTATAATAAGCAGACTGACAATAATAATAGAAAGGCAGATCAATGACTGATGAACAAGTAAAATTAGTGCAGGAAAGTTTCGCGAAGGTTCGGCCAATATCAGAAGTAGCAGCAGACTTATTCTATAAGAAACTATTTGAATTGGACCCTTCTCTAAGACAAATGTTTAAAGGTGATATGAAAGAACAGGGCAAAAAGCTTATGAGCACGTTATCCTTTGCGGTTAACGGACTGACCAGGCTGGACACTATCGTCGGGGCGGTTGAAGATCTTGGTAGGAAGCATGTCGGATACGGAGTCAAGACCGAGCATTATAATACTGTAGGGGTAGCACTTTTATGGACGCTCGAACAAGGATTAGGAGACGCATTTACTCCCGATGTCAAGTTCGCATGGACCGAAGTTTATGGTCTACTTGCCGGAGTAATGCAAAATGCCACTGCAGATGTAGCTTAAGCTCCCAATAACTAAAGAATTAAATATAAAAAGGTTGGATTCTTATCAATTGAATCCAACCTTTTAGAGTTTTTCACTCAGACTTTGGATCAGTAGGATGAGGAATCATCCCAAAAATTGAAATCGACATTTGCCTGTTGAACATGACACTGAGTGCAGTTATAGCGAATCCCTGTCACACCATCTTCAACACTATCTTGCTTATATTCATTCGTAAAATGACTTGAAGGGATCTTCGTCGCAATGTGATCTTCATCAAATTCCTCACCCTCTAAATGACACTCAAGACAGTCATTTGTTTCTCTGTCTATCGTGAAATCTGCGATGCTATGAGGTACAGAGGGAGGAGCATTTTCATAAACTCTTTCCAATAGAGTCGTTTCGCCCGGCTCTTCTTCAGGATAGCTGTTCATCCCCGGCTCGCCGGTCACGAGACCATCTCCTTCAAATATTACTCTCGGAGCAGAGCTGCAGGTTAAATTTATTGCTACCGGTAAAAACAGCAAAATTAGCGATATTTTTAATACGCTCATTTCAATCTCCGTCAGACCTTTTCGATCTTCACTGCACATTTCTTGAAGTCAGCCTGTTTTGAAATAGGACAGTACGCGTCAAGTGTCACGTTATTTATCATCACATCCTCATCAAACCAGGGAACATAAACCATTCCTTCCTGTGGCGTGACTCTGCCGCCAACTTCTGCATGAAGGATCACCTCACCTCTTCTGGATTTTATCCTTATCATATCACCGTTCTTAAATCCCGCTTTCTTCGCATCGTTGGGATGCATATTTGCTGTTGCATGCGGATATGCCTTGTAAAGAGTTTCCACTCTTCGCGTCATAGTCCCGGAGTGCCAGTGTTCCAATACCCTGCCCGTACTTAGCCAGAAGGGATATTCTTCGTCGGGTATTTCCGGGGGAGGCTCATAAGGTCGAAACCATATAGTCGCTTTGTTGTCCTGCTTTTTGTTTCCGTAAAACTGCACATCTGTTCCTGCTTCCACGTAGGGATCATAACCTTCCCTAAAACGAATAATAGTTTCTTTCCCATCAACTACGGGCCATCTCAAACCCCGTGAATTATGGTAATCCTCAAATGGTGCGAGATCATGCCCATGCCCGAGTCCAAATTGCCTGTATTCCTCCCAGATAGCCTTTTCAATATAAAGTCCTGCTGTTTGTGTGGCATCTGAAACATCATAATCCGCAGGTACAGGATATTCTGTTGATGAATATTCAAACAATTTTCCGAGTCCCAATCTCTTAGAAACCTCTATCAGCTGCCAAAGATCGGATTTTGATTCGCCCGGTGCGTCAACCATCTTTTTCCAGAAATGCGTTCGCCGTTCTGCATTCCCGAATGCTCCCTCTTTCTCCACCCACATTGCGCTCGGCAAGACTACGTCAGCGACTTCAGTTGACCGCGTTGGATACACATCTGAGACAATGATAAACCGATCTTTTTTCAATGCTGCATTTTTATATCTATTCAGATTAGGATAAGCCTGAAACGGGTTGGCTGTCATACTCCAAAAAACTTCCACTTCTCCCCTATCAACAGCCTTCATCATTTCAATAGCATGGTATGAAGGTTTATCAGGTATCGTACCCGGCTCAAGATTCCATATTTCTTCGGTTCTGGCTCGATGCTCGGGATTTGCTACAACCATATCCGCAGGTAGGCGATGAGTGAAAGTGCCGACTTCACGGCAAGTTCCGCATGCGCTGGGCTGACCTGTCAGAGAATACGGCTGATTCCCCGGCTCGCTTATCTTGCCGGTCAGCAGATGCAGATTATATATCAAATTATTCATCCATGTGCCGCGGGTATGCTGATTGACCCCCATCGTCCAGAATGACATCACTTTCGTATCAGGATTCCCATAGATCTCTGCCAACATTTCCAAATCAGCTTTTGATACCCCGCTTATTTTTTCTACATACTCCGGAGTATATTTCCCCACAAATTTCGCATAATCCGCAATACTAATGAGTTCAGCTTCTTCTTTGAATTTGAAGTTGTCTTCAAGACCGTAACCTATATTCTCTTTGCCTTTTTTCAGCAGTACGTGTTTTTCTAAAAAACTTTTATCAATTTTATTTTGTTCAATAAGAATCTTGGCTATACCGTTGGCTATTGCCAGATCAGATTGAGGATTGAAAAGAACCTCTTTATCGGCAAATTCTGAACTGGGATTTGATATAGTCGTGAGATTTATAAGTTTCGCATTTTCATTATTTAAAAGCCTGTCAGTCATTTTAGAGTGGAGAATCGGATGCATCTCCGCCACATTGGCTCCCCAAAGGATGAAAGCGTCAGCATATTTGAAATCTTCATAACTGCCCATTGGTTCATCAGTTCCAAAGGTAGTCATAAATCCTGCAACCGCACTAGCCATACAATGCCGCGCATTCACTTCTAATGAATTTGACCTTAATCCGCCTTTCCAGAGTTTCGATGCGGCATATCCTTCCCAAATAGTCCACTGCCCGGAACCGAACATAGCAACAGCTTGTGGTCCTTTCGTGTCGATAGTTTTCTTAATTTTTTTTGCTATCAGATCCAGCGCCTCATCCCAAGTCGCTTCCGAAAGCACACCGGTTTTATCGAATTTGCCATTCTTCATCCTGATCAGCGGTTTCGTAAGACGATCTTCACCATACTGAATGAATGGAAGTGAATATCCTTTGGTGCATAAAGTTCCCTGATTGACGGAGGATTTAGGATCACCCTTAACAGCAATTATCTTTCCCTTTTCAACACCTACGAGAACAGAACAGCCGGTTCCGCAAAATCTGCAAGGCGCCTTATCCCACTTGAGGTCGGTATCAGGGTTACCCGTAAAAACTACAAATGGATTCAAATACATTGCGCTGCCAGCTGCGACAACGGCACCAGAACTTTGCCTTAGAAATTCTCTCCTGGTAACTTTTTTCAAATGATTTTTTCTCCCCCAATCCTAATTAAATGGATTTATTTCTATACAGAATGAATATACTACTAATTATTTATCAAAAAACAGTTAACTGATGTAGTTCAAAATGTTGACCCCTTTAACTTATTCCGATAAAAGTTGATCTATAAAAACGGATAATCCGGAAAGTTATTCTATTATGAAGGGAAGACCGCTTTCAGAGGAGAGATATGCCTTCAGAAGCACTTCAATATCTTTATAAGCCTCTTTAAATGTGCTGATCACTTCCGCTCCGTTTCGCACGGCATCATAAAAGTTTTCGAATTGCGCATTGAATCCACCGTTGTCAGCCGCGGATTCTTTAATTGTATCGCCTTCACGATTTATGATTTCAATGTCATCGTTCTCAATAATAATGGTTCCTCGGTTTCCGAAAATGATAAGTTTATTTTCTGAATAACCTTCGGCGCTCGCCGACATATTGAATGATCCTATTATCCCACCGGATGTTTTAAAATTCAATCTGATGGAATCGGAGCGCCCAATATCGGGATTCAAATTCCAAACCGAAGCCGAACCAGATATGATATCACCGAATATTAGTCTTATTGCCGCAATGTTGTGAACTCCCGCATCCGTAATAATTCCGCCTTCGTACTTGTGATCTATCCTCCATTGTGTGCGAGCATAATCGTTATTCGCATCAAACTTATAGAATACGTTCCAGGTGAGGGAATTTACTTCACCGATAGCACCCGAATTAATTAGCTCTTTGGCTTTTTGAAACACTTTCCTATATCTGTAATTCTCACCGATCATTGTCACCGAGCTAGAGCTATCCGCGAGATTGACAAGATCGGTAGCGTCAGAGAGATTCCCGGCGATAGGCTTTTCAGCAATTACATGATACCCCGCTTCTAAGGCATCTGAAACCACCAAGCGATTCAGATGAATCGGAAGAACTATGTCAACGGCTTCAATATCATCCCTTGCGAGAAGTTCCTTATAATCAAGAGTATATGGAACGCCGCCCACCATTTCCGCGAATTCCTTCGCCTTAGGTTCCGTATGATTACAAACAGCAGCAATCCTGAATTTATCTTGTAGAGTTTTTAGAGTGGGATAATGGAGCGATTTGGCTGCAATTCCGCAACCTATTATGCCCAAGTTTACCGGTTTATTATCTTTCAAGGATAAGACATTCTTTATGTTGTAAATCTACATTTCACTTTAGATGTAATTTAATCACAAATGTCTCTCAATCAATAATACTTCATTCATTATAATAAATATAGAATCTGAAATGGAAATCCCCAGAAAAGTTAAAAATACAATATTACATAAAGGTATTATTCAATAAAAATCTTTTGGGAATTAATATCCTGATCTTTATTCGATCATACTTATTACCGGTAAAGGCAGATTAGAATTATTTATTTTAAGCGCCTGATCTGGCTTCTCGTCTCTGGAAGTACGATTCGGGGATTTACGGCGATAATGTCCGTCTAGTTCCCCTGATTCTCATTTATCGAACAGTCTTGTAGCCATCTCTAACACCTTCGACAGAAAGGACGACTTGCCAGAGTTGCGTGGAACGCGCCCTAAAAGAACCCGCTGCGAAAAGCAGGTAATATCTCCACATGCGGTAGAATCGTTCATCAAATTGCGATTTGAGAGAATCCCATCCTTTTCGAAAGTTGGATTCCCACGCCATCAGCGTTTTATCGTAGTCAGAACCGAAGTTGTGCCAATCCTCCAAAATGAACAAGCCTTCTATCGCCCTGGATATATATCTCGCTGAGGGAAGTAGCGAATCGGGAAATATGTATTTGTTGACCCACGGATCGATCACCTTATTTGTTGAAAGTGCGCCGATCGTATGCAGTAAAAATATTCCGTCCGGAACCAGACATTTCTTCACAGTCTCCATAAAAGTCCTGTAATTCTTAGCTCCGACATGCTCGATCATGCCTACTGATACAACTCGGTCGAATTGTTCATCTACCTCTCTATAGTCTTGAAGACGCAGCTCAACCGGAAGTCCTTCACACTTTTCCTTCCCGAGTTTAAATTGATCTTCTGATACGGTGATAC
>CBDUTM010000033.1:0-9564 GCA_965369985.1 uncultured bacterium
AAAATGATGAAACAGCTGTCGAAAGAATATTCAACACTGATCACTATCGAAGAAAACACAATTATGGGTGGATTTGGAGCAAATTTGAGGAATTGGTGCTCGAGCAACAAGATCAATACCGAAAAATTATTTTCACTGGGAATACCTGATAATTTTATAACGCATGGTTCAAGAAAGCAGCTTCTCGATGATGTAAATCTCTCACCGAAGAAGATCGCCGATTATGCGTCAAAGATATTGGGAAAATCCTTAAAGCAACCGAAAGCGAAAGCATTAGTTAAATAACTGGGACACTGAGAATTTTAGGATGAAAATAAGAACATATATTATATTCGGAGTGTTACTATCGGCTACTTCATTATTTGCTCAGCAGCCTGAATTGCGCGATATTCGGTACAGCAGCTATGACGATTACACGCGAGTAGTTTTTGAATTTTCCGGAAAGGTACAACCACTGATCAACGATTTTTCTTCCAATAAAAAAACAGTGGAGTTGATATTCAGCGCTGTCAAATTGTCGGATTCAATAAAAAATATCACTATAAATGATGGAATAGTCGGGCAGGTGATAGCAGATACAAAAAACGAAGGCATAAAATTTATTATAGAGATCGCCATATCAAGTTCGAATCTTCGCAATAGCTACTATGAAAATCCTGATAGGGTAGTCATTGACATTTATAAATCGGATGAACGTCAGCTGACTGGTGCGGAAAAACTTCTTGATGAAGCTATAGAATTCTTCGACAGGAAAGAATATGATGAAGCTGTTGCCAAGATCAGACAATCTCTCCGACTTCGTCCCGGATTCACCGATGCTTATTATTATGCCGGATTAATTCGGCAGGAACGAAAACAATACGATATGGCAAAGTTTAATTTTAACAAAGCTCTCGCTGAAGAAGGAAAATGGGGAGAATCTCATCTACATCTTGCAGAAATAATGCTGGCGGAAGGCGATACGGTCTCCGCGATTGATGAACTTGCACGTTATATAGCAGTCGGCAGAGCGGAGCAGAAAGTTATTCAAGCCGAAAAGCTGTTAACAACTCTATCGGGCTTACCGAGTATTGAATCACCTGTTGAAAAACAAATTCCGAAGAATATTGACGATGAAGAAATTCCGGCGGAAGGAAAAATGGTCTTCTATATTATCGGGGTTCTCTTAGTGATCATTTCAGCTCTTTCCTGGTATCTGTTCAGAAACCGCTCTGAATCGGCTTATTTCAGCGAAAATATTCCGGTAATTAAAAATAAAAAATCGGAACCTTCTCCGGCGACTAAAAATGAAGATATAGAATTACCTGTGGACAGAGAGATCGAAAGCGGTGGTGATCGCTGGCTTAAAACGGATAAAGACACTATTGCTGAAGTAGATCGTCTAATGGACAAGTTTGGAGAGTTGGAAGAAGGAGAAAAAAAGATAGATAGTAAGATCGCAAATGTGATGAAAAAAATAAATAAAAAAGAATGATGCAAAATCTTTCAGACGAAGAACGAAAAGATATTGATGACCTCGTAAGCAGTCTCAAGCCTGACGAAGTTGAAGAAAAGCAGGCAGAAACCGAAATTCCTATAAACGGATCCAACGGCAGATCAGATTCTGATGGTGTTGAAACGGATAGGAAAGAGAATAATATTTCTGAATTCGAAGAAGACAGTGACATTACGTCACGTGATTTATTGAAGGTTGTTTCACTTCAAAATGATCGTCTTGGAATTTTGAATAAGAAAGTTGATGTATTGACCCGCTTGGTAGAACTGATCCTTAGGGCTAATTTAGAGGATGTAGAATAATGGCTCGACCCGAAATATGGGCAATTGGCGGCGGAAAAGGCGGAGTCGGCAAAACGATGCTTGCGGCAAATATTGCCGTTGGATTAGCTAAATTCGGTAAAAAAGTCATAGTAGTCGATACAGATCTCGGGGGAGCGAATCTACATTCCTATCTCGGCATTGGAGCCCCTGAGATGACGATCTATGATTTCTTTTTAAGGAAGGTTTCAACACTGGACGAACTACTGATCGATACTCCCGTTGAAGGATTAAAAATTCTACCTGGAAGCAATGAAATTGTAGGAATGGCTAACCCGAGGTATTTCACAAAACTTAAATTGATGCGACATATTCAGCAGCTCGATGCGGAGTACATACTTTTGGATGTAGGTGCGGGGACTGCATATAACACTCTTGACCTCTTCGGAATGGCGAATATGGGATTGGTTGTCACTATTCCGGAAAAACCGGCAATTGAATCAGCCTATGGATTCATTAAGGCTTCTATTTACAGGAAGCTGCTGACCACTTTTCAAAAGCGAGTGAAATTGCATGATCTGATCGACCAAGCGCGGAATCCTATGAACGAAGCAGGAATTCGCACAGTTCACGATTTAATAAAAGTAGCGAAAGAAACCGATCCGGAGTTCGAGAAAGAAATAAGATCAGCGCTTGAATCTATTGATCTGCGAATAATAATTAACTTTGTTCAAAGCGAAAAAGAATCCGCTATCGGCAACAAAATGGTGGACCTGACTAAAAAATATTTATCTATTGATGCTCAATATGTGGGTTCAGTCCCGTTCAGCAACAAAGTGAGAGAATCGCTGGCGAACCAGACAACACTTTTGATGGAAGATGGAGAAGATGAAGCCTCAGCGGCCCTTGTATATGCCACTCGATTGCTTTTAGCAAGCAATGAAGAATCTGATAATGCCGGCGAAAAACCTGAAGAAAGTAATGTTGCTATGACTTCTGCTGAATCAGAAAAAGATTAAGGATTTCGATTTATTGTAATAAACTTCACAACTATTCCGGAGAGGAAATCCTATACTACATTTAGGATCAAGAAGACCCGGAATCGTTTTTACAGTTTTATATATCTGGAAGGCAAATAGATGAGCGAAAATAAAAAGAAACTTTTCGAGGAAGCAAAAAAAAGGTGGGAAGAAGCGTATTCAAACGCCAATTTACGCGACGCTGATTTTGAGACGATGTCGGGAATTCCACTTGAACCTTTATACATTCCGGACGGAAATATCCCCGATGATTATATGGAAAAAATCGGATTCCCGGGTGAATATCCTTATACACGTGGAGTTCATTCGTCAATGTATAGAAGCCGGATATGGACAATGCGGATGTTTGCAGGCTTCGGTTCAGCTAAAGATACTAACGAACGTTTTAAGTTTTTGCTTGAAAAAGGTATAACCGGTCTCTCAATAGCATTCGATATGCCGACATTGATGGGATACGATCCTGATGCTGATATATCCAAAGGTGAAGTGGGTCGCTGTGGCGTATCCATTGCCTCGCTTGAAGATATGGAAGTGCTGTTTGACGGGATTCCTCTTGGCGAAGTAAGTGTTTCAATGACCATTAACGGTCCCGCTATAGTTCTATTGGCTTATTATATGATAGTAGCGGAAAAACAGGGTGTTCCTTTTGAAAAGCTCCAGGGTACTCTTCAAAATGATATTCTCAAAGAATATATTGCTCAAAAGGAATATATCTTTCCGCCACGTCCATCCGTACGGATAATAACAGATATGATGAAGTATTGTACTGAGGAAATGCCGAAATATAATACAATAAGTATCAGTGGCTATCATATTCGTGAAGCCGGTTCCACCGCGGCTCAGGAATTAGCGTTTACCATTGCAAACGGATTCGCATATGCCGATGCTGCTTTAGAGAACGGTATGGATATAGATGATTTTGCTCCGCGCTTGAGTTTCTTTTTCAATTCTCATAGTGATTTTTTCGAGGAAATAGCCAAATACAGAGCTGCCCGAAGAATATGGGCAAGGCATATGAAAGAACGATATGGCGCAAAAAAGGAACGATCATTGCTTATGAGATTTCACACTCAGACAGCCGGAGTTAGCTTGACAGCGCAGCAACCGGAGCTGAACATAGCGCGAGTTGCACTACAGGCGCTTGCAGGGGTTCTTGGCGGCACACAGAGCCTGCACACAAATTCCATGGACGAAACTCTTGCGCTTCCATCCGCCAAGGCAGCCGCAATTGCCCTACGGACTCAACAAGTGATCGCATATGAATCCGGAGTGACCAATACAATTGACCCTCTTGCGGGTTCATATTTTGTGGAAGCCCTCACGGACAGACTGGAAAAAGAGGCAGAAGGATATTTTGAACGGATAGATCAGCTGGGTGGCGTAATCCCGGCAATCGAAGAAGGTTTTTTTCAGAAGGAGATAGCCCGTTCTGCATACGAATTCCAAAAGAAGCTGGAAACAAAAAGCAGGATCATGGTTGGAGTAAACGACTTCGTGAATGAAGACGATGAAGTGAATATTCCGTTATTGGAGATAATGCGCGAGACTGAAGATGATCAAAATGTAGCTGTGACGAATCTCAGGAATAAAAGAGATAACGACAAGGTTGCCGATGCACTTAGGGATTTGCGAGTCGCATCGGAAAGCGATGACGAGAATATAATGCCATATGTTCTTGAGGCCACTCGAGCTTATGCTACTCTGGGGGAAATAATAGAATCGATGAAAGAATCATTGGGTGTCTATAGAGAGCCTGCGATTTTTTAATAGTTAAAAGATGTCTGTTTTATAAATCAGAAAGAAAATCCTATGGGAAATAACATAAAAAAAGAAATTTTAGAAATTTATAACAAAAATGAACCGCTTACCATCGGAGTTGAAGAAGAATATCAGCTATGCGACCCCGACAGCGGTGATCTTGTTTCAAGAGTAGATGAACTGATGGATGCCGCCGATCCGAATTTGAAAAATCAATTTTCCTACGAGTTACTGTTATCCGTTTTGGAAGTTAGGACAGGCATAAATCACACAGTTGATGAAACGGTGGAATCTATTGCTGAAATGAGGAGAAAATCAGCTGAACTTGCATCACGATTCGGAATAGTCTTCGGTCTGAGTGGTGCTCATCCCTATGCGAAATGGCAGGAACAAAAATTTGTTGCTACAGAAGATTACCAATGGGTAATGAATCAACTCCAGTATCTGGCAATGAGAAATATTACTTTCGGTCTTCATGTGCATATTGGGCTTGATGACCCGAACAAAGCCGTTCGCGCAAGCAACTGTCTTCGGAGATGGATATCGCCTTTAATGGCAATTTCCGCAAATTCACCATTTTTTGATGGTATCCGAACGGGTATGATGTCCTCACGTACAGTACAGTTCGGTACTTTCCCCCGAACGGGCTTGCCGCCGCATCTTGAGGGTTTTGAAGAATACGAAACGCTGGTAAATAAGCTTATCGAGGCAGGAAGTATAACTAAGGCGCGTCAGATCTGGTGGAAAGTTCGTCCCCATTTGACTTTCGGTACGGTAGAGTTCAGGATGTTTGATGTTCATGCTTCCTTAAAAAGAACAGGCGCATTTATAGCGTTAGCACAGGCACTTGTCGGTCAGATCGTTGAGGACTTCGAATGTGGTAAACTCGAACAACCTGTAAATGATCTCTATCTTTTGGACGGATACTGGAAAGCGCGAAGGTTTGGGCTTGACTGCGATATCATCTGTCCTTACGACGGAGCCATCAGATCAATGAGGGATGAAGTAAGAAAAATGATAAAATTCGCGATGCCTTACGCAGAAAAACTCGGTACTTCTCATTGGCTTGAGGAGATAGATAAAATTATCGAAGGGGGAACCGGAGCTGATGATATGATTCAGTTATGGAATGAAGTTGGCGAAGATTTGGCTGAAATGCAAAAACGTCTAATTGATTCGGTTGAATACGAGGTTGAAACCAAATCTATGGTTGTGGAAGGATGATTAATATAAAGGAATCGGGCTTCGATTTCAGTTGACAAGAAGCAGATTTCACACATATATTTAAACGATGAAATGCAGGGATTTAAGAAGAAGAAAAGGAGGGGAAAGTGCCTAGAAAATTCGTAATAGGAATATCAATTATCGTATTAGGCATAGGATATTTTATGGTATCGGGAGTCAGCAAAGGCTCTTCATACTATGTGACAGTTCAAGAATTATCTGAAAGTGGAGATAAGCTTATAGGAGACCGTCTCCGGATGGGTGGCGTGGTCTTAGAAGGTTCCATCACCACTGATGTGAAAAAACTTGATGTTAATTTCAAGATCCATCAGGACGAGCACGTAATTGATGTGTTTTATAACGGGATAACACCTGATATGTTTCGTGACGGTTCGGACGTGATTCTTGAAGGCAGCTTTACAGAAGATGGCGTATTTGTCGCTGATTTGTTGATGGCGAAATGTCCGTCAAAGTATGAGTCTTCCGAATATCAAACCGAGGAAGATATTCCAAGCGAAGCATCCTGATAGTTTCGAAATCTAAAATCTATCGATGGTAAAAGTGATTAGATGAGCTACTTTCAAGTCCGGGAGCTGTGTAAAGATTTCGGATATTTGAAAGCGGTTAATAATGTCAGTTTGGAGGTTAATGAAAGCGAGACCATAGCCGTTTTCGGCGGAAATGGCGCCGGTAAGACCACTCTTATCAAAATAATCGCTACGCTGTTATCTCCAACATCGGGTACTATCTACCTGAATGACATCGAAATCAAACACAATTCGGAAGAGCTGAGAAATAATTTAGGTCTTATTTCACATTCTCTGTTTCTTTATTCAGAGCTTAATGCGATGGAAAATTTACGTTATTTCGGTAAACTATACAGAGTAGAAAATCTCACTGATCGTATTGATGAATTACTGACTGAATTCGGACTTCTCCCGAGGATGTACGACTCGGTGAGAACATACTCCCGCGGCATGTTACAGCGGCTTTCACTAGCTCGAGCCGTGATCCATAATCCGAGATTATTGCTGTTAGACGAGCCTTTTACAGGGCTTGACAAGTCTGCGGCTGAAACTCTTATGCGGTATATGGAATCGCATAGGAACGGTGGCAGATCAATTTTGCTTGTGACTCATAATCTTGAAAGAGGATATCATGCGGCTGATAAATTAGCGATCATGTCTAAAGGGCGGCTGGTTTGGCAATCCGATTCAGAATCTATCTCCTTAGACGATTTTAAACAGACATACATCGAAAATGCTGTGGAGGTGATCGGATGAAACATCTATCACATCTCAGCGCATTATTGTGGAAAGACCTACTTATAGAATTGAAATCACGCGAGACGATAATCTCGATGTTCCTATTCTCCGTTATTGTGATTTTAATTTTTAATTTTGCGTTCGAAGGTGACGTAAAAACTATAACTAAACTAAGTCCCGGACTTATGTGGACGACATTTCTCTTTTTTGGCGTCTTGGGGTTGAATCGATCATTCACATTAGAAAAAGAGAATAACAGTTTACAGGGAACTCTTCTGGCTCCGGTGGACAGGAGCGTTATTTACCTGAGTAAATTCATCAGCAATTTAATTTTTGTACTTATCGTGGAGCTGGTTTCGCTTCCTTTGTTTGCCATTTTTCTCAATGTAAATTTATTTGAACATTTTGATAAACTTTGGCTCATATTACTTTTGGGAACCATAGCGTTTATTTCGGTAGGAACTTTATTCAGCGCAATTTCTGTGAACACTAAGATGAGAGAAGTAATGCTCCCTTTGTTGTTATTCCCGATAAGCACGCCGGCATTTATAGCTTCAGCCAAATGCACATCTGCTATACTGAGGGACAGACCGCTGGAGATATATTCAAATTGGCTTGGAATATTAATTCTTTTTGACGTGGTGTTTTTTGTAACTTCATTTCTTATATTTGAATTCGTTATCGAAGAATAGGATGATCTTAAATGAATAAAAATATTTATGGTTTTGTGGATTATTTAGGGCTGCTTGTCCTGATGATGATTTTCATCTCACTTGTATTAATATATGGATATGCTCCCATGGAAAAGACGATGGGTATGGCACAAAAAATATTTTACTTTCATGTGCCCTCGGCATTTATGGCGTTTGCTTCGTTCGCTGTGGTCTTTGTTGCCAGCATTTTATATCTGAAAAGTAAAAACGATAAGTATGACAGAGTAGCATCTTCTGCCGCTGAAATCGGAACTCTTTTCGCCCTTATAGTTTTGCTCACGGGTCCTATCTGGGCACGTTCAGCATGGGGTGTGTGGTGGACATGGGAACCACGTCTTACTACTACCCTGATATTATTCCTTATATTCATAGGATACCTGATGCTGAGGAATTATGGAGCGATCGGTGAGCAAATGAAGAAATATTCCGCAGTGGTCGGTATTGTCGGATTTCTTGACGTCCCGATAGTTTATACTTCGATCAACTGGTGGTCGCCGGAGGCAACTGCTCACCCACGTGGTCTTGAATTAGAGTCGAGTATGAAATTTGCGCTGACATTTTCGTTCGTGACATTTTCGTTATTATTACTATTCCTAATTCTTAAAAGAATAGATCTTGAGCGATTAAGGAATCAATTGGAAGCCAAAAAAGCTAAATATCTTAGGTAAGGGGATTTATTGATGGATCTATTCAAGAGTTTACCATATGCGATCGCTGCCTATGTGGTTATAGCTGTGGTCTTAACAACTTATTTCGGATCTCTGCTCTGGCGGATGGGTAAAACTCAAAAAGAGATTGACCACATTGAAGGACTCGCTTCACAGGGCGACTCCGAGAGTAACCAGAACCAAAAGGATAGCGAGTAGCTGACTAATGGGTAAAACTGTTATTCATATTATAGGAACCGGGACTATTGGCGAACCTCTAATAGGAATGTTGATAGATTTTAAAGAGCAGTTGGGAGTGGATGAAATTACCTTCCATAAAAATACGCCTCTTAGGGGCGACCGGTCAAAAGTAATTGATCTTCTTCGAAGGGGAGCAAGATTAGCGGTAAACAGTGATACAAAAAACGGTTTTCTCGAATTGGGTATCACTCCCACATATGAGGCGATAGAGGCGATAGATAATGCCACAGTGGTAATTGATTGTACGCCAAGAGGGATCGGTCATAAAAATAAGTCTGAGTATTACAGCAAGTTCACGCACAATACAAAAGGTTTTATAGCGCAGGGAAGCGAATTTGGTTTTGGCAAACCTTACGCGAGGGGAGTGAACGACGAAGCGTTAAACAGTGAAGAAGACCAATTCATTCAAATTGTCAGCTGCAACACACACAACATATCGTCAATTATCAATACAATATCATATTATAATAAAGACTATGATAATCTTATTGAAGGTCAATTCGTTTGCATAAGACGCGCAAACGATATCAGCCAGGAATCCAATTTTATTCCGGCGCCGATTGTAGGAGTTCATTCAGATGAACAGTACGGAACTCATCACGCGAAAGATGCGGCATCTCTTTTCAATACGATCGGAGTAAAGCCGAATATCTTCTCTTCTGCTATGAAAGTAAATTCGCAGTATATGCACATTCTTCATTTCAACATTAAGCTGAAGGAAGAGATCACATTAGATAGTCTGTTTGAAAGGCTTGAAGCTAATCCTCTTGTGGCGATGACGCATAAGCTCAGTACAAGCAAAGTGTTTTCGTTTGGAAGAGATCACGGTCATTATGGTAGGATCCTAAATGATACTGTAATCGCGAAGCCGACACTTCATTTGAAAAACAAGCACGAAATT
>CBDUTM010000034.1:0-9532 GCA_965369985.1 uncultured bacterium
CGTTTACTTTATGTTATATCAGTTATGATTTGTCAGTTTATTGAGAAAATCTGAGATCTCCTGAACAGGTTTTTATTTCAGAGTATCTTTCTTTTCTTCTTCCCATTTGATCCATTCAAATGGAGAATTACAATCATCGCAAACGTATTGCACTAATGCCAAAGTGGTTCCGAACGCCGAATAAATTTTTGTGTTGGTTGAGTCACAAAAGGGACATTTAACAGCTTTTGTCGCGTTTATTGCCTCTTTCAAACCCTGTAAACCTCATTTTTTTCTCCTCGTATGGAGTAAATAATATCTTCATCAGGATGTAAGGGAAGATCTGCTTCCCGATCGGAGGTAATCTCCGATGTATTTGGCGCTGACAGCCCGGCTTTCGCGGCAAGTGCGTCTAATGTATCAATAGTTTCATCAAGAATATCTTGATTTGATCCGGATTGGATTCCTGCTTCGAGAAGTCCGGCTGTATTCAGAGAATTCAGCCATTCCGCATAAACCGGAATGGTTTTTCTGAAAATATCGCTGACAGTTTTAGAGCGTTCATCGGATTCGTTCGTCAGAGAGATGATCCATGCGTTAGTATAATCTGTATGAAATTTCTCTTCCTGAAGTATTTTCCCAACTCTCTCCCGTAAAGGCCGAAAACTTGAGTCGCTCATCGAACTCAATAAAATGGTTAATCCGGTATCAATTACCGCTGAAAGAGAGATCAATTCTAACCAATTCGGTATATCTAAATTTAAACTTCTGACAGACAGGTAGTCGCTTGCGTTCCTATCATGAACGAGCGTTTTATCGCTTTCACCAATACTGTTTTTCAGCAAGCCGTGAAGTAGCCGCACATGACCAAGCTCATCCTGAGCGAAGTTACATGTGGCAATGCCTGATTCGAGTGTTGGTGTCCGAAAAGTCCATTCGCCGAAATGATAGCCCAAAAGTAGCTTGCTGTCGGAAATGCTCAGTAAAAGGGATCTGAACTCTTGTTCGGTGCCGCTTGGAAGAGTTTCTTTAATCTTTTCAGCCACTCTCAATTGCCCTTTACATTTAGCTTTTCATCTTCTTTGTAAACAGGAATTATGTCTCCCCTTTTAACCACGCAAAGCTCGATCCAGTTCTCTTCATTATAAACGGTGTGCGCATACACTTTCGCAAGATCAATTCCCGGAGCGTTCACATACCCAATATGCATCAACGGTTCCAGGCTCGAAATTCTTCCGAAGACTTCATATATTTCATCAGCCATACTTATTTCCCCTAAACAGCGATGCCAAGTGTTTTCAGAGCGTAGATTCCATCCTCGGTAAGCCGCTCTTTTGTCCATGGCGGTGACCAGACAACTTCAATATTTATGGTTTTCACACCGCTTAACTTTTCTAATTCTTCAACTATATCTTCCTTTATCATATCCACAGCAGGACATCCACTGGCTGTAAACGTCATTATGACATTTACGTTTCCGTCCTCAACCTCCACGCCGTATATCATACCCAAATCCACCAGACTGATAGGAAGCTCCGGATCGTTCACATTTTTTAGCGCCGCAAAGATTTTCTCTTCTGTTACGATAGCCATTTCGATCCTGATAACGGACTATCTGAATTGCCCTGAATCATTTCAACATATCGTTCATTCATTGGTCCTCTTCCGCGCCAACGATCAAACACTTTATCCCATGTAATATGTTCATCAAAGAGCCATAATTTTTCATCAGGATTATACTGAATGGGAAATTCGTATTCCATTTCATATTTATCGGTGTCTTCATTTAAATGAGCCGGCACCTTTATTCCTATCCCTTCACAGAGCGGAACTGTCTTGCGCATCCAGATCTGCCGTAGCTCATCGTTCGTATATCCCTTTAACTTGTACGTAAGCTGATCGTTATGTTTTTTCCTGTCGTCCGGAAGACCAAACCATTCCAACGTCATCGGAAACATCCAATCAATAGCCCTTTGCAACCCTTCTTTCGCCGTGCCGCCTGCTTTGGAAAGACGTTTCATCCAAGTTTCACCATGACGCAGATGCAACAACTCTTCCTTGCCGACCTTAACAAGGGCTCTTTTCCAGGGCCCATAACTTGTATGGTCATGGATATCTGACAAAAGCGTGATCCCTGCTCGGTCGAAAAATCCGTTTGCTACGACCATTTCAGGCCAATTCTCAAGAGGCTGATCAAATCCATATGGATTCTTAAACTTATTAGGCGCGCGGTTGTAGATCAGATCCCGTTTATTTACACCAATATCTTCTAACAACCGATACGCGATATTCGCATGCCCGAGTTCATCCTGAATTATCGCTGAAACGGCTATTCGTGAATTAATATTAGGAGCGTCTTTCGCCGCGAGATAGTATGACGGCGCGCTCATGAGTTCGGTGTCGCCTTGCACCGTGAGAATAACAGTTAAAGCTTTCTTATAGCCGGGAGTCATCTCTTCTTCCGATTCGATCATATGACCCCTATTAATTTTTTCGATTAACGCTTTTTCATCGCCATTAATATCTGTCATAGGATTATTATTTTCTCTCCGAAGTATTGAAGGATCTTAATTTATTCTAAGTTATTAAAATTTAGCCCATAAGAAATGTAATAGCAACTACCGTTTAATCAACCTTCTTTCAGAGCTTTTAATATCTTATCAGGCGTTATCGGCAGATCTCTTATCCTTACTCCCACTGCATCATAAACAGCATTTGCAATTGCTGCTGCTGTGGGAATTGTCGGCGGTTCTCCAATTCCTATTGCGCCGAATGGAGCACTCGATTCATCATGCTCAAGCACAACACAACTGACGCTTGGATAGTTCTTGGAGCGCATAAGTTTATATTTATCAAAGTTCGTGCATTTTGGAATGCCATCCTCATATTCCATATCTTCGTACAGCGCAAAGCCCACGCCCATCGAAATTCCGCCCACAATCTGTCCTCGGACAGCACGAGGATTTATCGCTCTACCAAGATAATGGGACGCTGTAATATGATTTACCTTCACTTTGCCCGTTTTGGTATTCACCTCAACTTCAGCCATCTGAGCTCCGAATGCCATGGGGAACCACGCTTTGCCCTGACCTGTTTTCGCGTTTAGGGGTGCTGTCAGCTCACCCGCCTTGAATATCCCTTCTCTTCGGATAGGTTTTCCCATTTCACTAAATCTCTCTGCAACTTCCTTGAAACTTAAACTGAATGACGAGTCAGTTTCGTCAGTAACGATTCCTTTTGAAATATCAAGATTTTCGATCTCTTTTCCTGAAAGTTGAGCGGCGATCATCAAGGCGTCTTGTCGTATCGGATAACAAGAGCGTATAACCGCATTTCCGGTAGTATACGTCTGCTTTGTAGCGACAGTTGAGCCGCAGTTTTTCGTTCTGTCAGTGTCGGCGTTCACTACCTTTACATCTTCTAAATTTATGCCGATAGTTTCAGCAGCCATCATAGCAAAGGTTGTATTTGAACCGTTCCCATAATCCACCGTCCCCACAAACAGAGTTATCGTCCCATCATTATGGAGTTCTGTAATGACATCTGTCGTATCGGGAATCCCGGAGCCAAATCCGATCCCATACCACATTCCTGCTAATCCTATTCCCTTTTTGACCGGTGAGTCAGCTCCATTTGACTGTTTCTTCCTCCCTTGCCAATCAAAATCTTTAGCTGCTTCATCAAGTGTTGCTTCAAGGGGAGCATACCTATCCCATTCGAAATTCGTTGAAGTTTTACCGTTTTTCTTAAGCGCATTTATTTTCCTGAATTCCAATGGATCCATCCCGATGGCGTCCGCTGCCTCATCCAACATCGATTCGCCACAAAAATTTGTTTCAGCTGCGCCAAAACCTCGTGTGGCTCCCGTGAATGGTGTATTCGTATATATGGCGTAAGAATCAACTTTTAGATTTTCGATCTCATATGGACCGGAAAGCAGAACACCCGCTTTTCGCATAATATTTACCGACCAGGAAGCGTAAGCGCCGGAATCACCAAGTATCTTTCCTTCATAAGCCACGATTTTACCGTTTTTCTTGACTCCGATTTTTATATCAGTTATCTGCCTCGTCCGTTTCGAAGTTGATATCATCGTTTCTTCTCTCGTCCACTCAATTCGCACAGGACGATTGAGGATCATCGCCGCAAGCGCCACATGAATTTGGGCATAGATATCCTCCCGTTTTCCGTATGCCGCACCTATCGCCGGCTGGATACATCGCACGTCTTCTTTCGGTATTCCCAATGCGCGTATGATATTAAGCCTGTCAAAAAAGACAGACTGACCCGGAGAATAGACTGTCAATTTGGCCGTATCCTCGTCAAAATAAGCTATAGCCGCTTCCGGTTCTATTGGAGCATGATCCTGCGGTTGGGTCATATATCTTTTTTCTAAGATGATATCAGCTTCTTTGAACCCTGCCTCTAAATCCCCCTTTTCAAGATGATAATGACTGAGGATATTTCCGTCTTCATTCTCTTCGTGTACTTTTTGAGAATCGGGTTTTATTGCCTCTTCAAGATCCAGCACGACAGGGAGGTCTTCATATTCAACTTTAACCAATTCAGCAGCTTCGTAAGCAATTTTTCTTGTTTCGGCAACTACAAGTGCAATGGGGTCACCGATGTATCGAACTTTCTTATCGCAAAAAACTTGTTGATCGCGCAATCTTTTTCCGTAGGCATTATCACCTGTAACATCCTTATAAGTTAATACTCTTAATACTCCATTCATATTTTCTGCTTCTGAAGTCTCTATAGAGATAATTTTTGCGTGAACCCTTTTGCTCCAGACGGTAGCCCCATGAACCATTCCGTCAACCGACATATCCGCTGTGTACAATGCCTCGCCCGTTACTCTACTCCTTGACTCTATCCTTGATTTGGAGTGACCGATAACCTGAAGCTCTTTACCCTTCCATTTGCCATCAGGAGAATTGTCGTCAACAGAACGAACGATCTTAAGATTTCCCGCCTCAAGCTCGTCCTCATTTATCTGTCCCGATGCCAGCTTGACCGATTCGACCAATTGTTCGTATCCAGTACATCTGCATATGTTTTTGTGAATTGCTTTTTCTATTTGAGTCGTTGTCGGCTTTGGTTCTTTGTCCAAAAGGGCTTTTCCCGACATGATAAATCCTGAAGTGCAAATTCCGCATTGGAAGCCGTGTGTGGTAATAAACGCTTCCTGCAAAGGATGAAGAACACCGTCTTTCTCCACTCCTTCAATCGTTTGAATTTCGGCATCAATTGCATCTTTAGCCTTTATTATACAGGAATCAAGTGCTCTGCCATTCAGGATCACGGCACACGAACCGCAAGTTCCTACATCGCAGCCACGTTTTGCCCCTGTGAGACCTAAATCATCACGCAAAACATCCAATAAAGATTTATCCTCGGAAATATTGAGTAGTACCGGTCGGTCATTCACTGTGGCGCGGAATTCAAACAGCTTATCCGTTCCGAACTCGGTCAGCTTATCTGTAGTAACCATTTAGATGGCCTTTCGCTTTTTGACGGACATTTATCAAAGTTATTATAATTCATTTAAGCTGATAATAACAATATTTCTAATATACACTATTTCTGCCAACTTTTCACATTCCGAAATCGACCGGCACAGTGGGAGCCGGGTTTTTTATTTTCAAATTTTTTATCCTTTCATCGCCAAGCAATTTAAGATAACCGATCCGATCATCTGCACCGTAAACCCATTTCTGTAACCATTCTTCAAATCCTGCTCGGGATTTAGTCCCGGAATGATATTCCTTGAAATATTCATCGTCCCGATTATAATAACCCTGCACAGGCGATGGATGGCATGCCATCGGTTCATGAACCACCGCATCAACCTGAAATGCTTGTATCAATGTCCTTCCCGGATCGCTGCTGATGATCTCCCGAGATACTATTTCCTCACTTATCAGGATAACACATTTCGCTGCTCTCGCCGCGTCTATAGAAACTCCCAGACTTCCCCATACATGTGCATTCCCCGAATCATCGCATCGCTGAACAGGAATAATGGCGACATCCGGCGACAGCGCTTCAACCGCAACAAGCTTATCAGCTGATACAGGTGAATCAAATTCTGTTAGATGCGGATTCTCTTTTAAAATATCACTTCCCAATGTGGAATGCGTCGGAAGAAACGGCACACCGAGAGCTGCCGCATGAAGAGCTAAAGCCATTGTAAGATTCGAGTAGTCAATTACTTTAATGGCATTCGGGATTTTTTCTTCTACAGCTCTTCTAAATTGATAAGCGGAGCCCATCATTACATTACCTACCCACGCCGCTTTAACTTCGGACACGCATCCTGCACCGATAATCTGATCGAACAGCAGATCAGATATTGGTCCAATGAGAGTGAGATTCTTTTTTCCCTGGCGAATTATCTCGTGAGCAGCCGCAAAAACGATCAGCTGCTCCATAAAAGTGCTCATCGCTACCGAGGAACCGTCGGGAATATGTTTTTCAATCGCCTCTTTCATCGACATAATTTTTCCTGCCACTTTCAGTTCCCTCTTTCTTCGGAATTCCAACCTGTCCAGAAGCCCATCGGATCATACTCGCGAATCACTTTTAACTCATCTTCATTGGGACGTTCAGTCTCCTGTGTATCTTCTCCCGCGTCCAGATCAAATCCTGTTGCCTCTGCTAAATCTTCAGATGTAAAACCGGGATGGATGCTGCGAGTATTCATTACTCCATCCACAAATCCGAACACTCCCATTGTAGAGATCAGGGCTGTCGGACCGCCACCGTTTAAACCTATATCTTCCCGTCGCCTTCCTCCGTCACTGTGACCGGGCGAAGTGATATAATTAACTCTCTCGACGAAACGGTGCTTTTCATGGTTCATTATTATCAAAACTTTTTTCGCCAAGGAGGCGATATCGCAAGCTCCGCCGCTACCCGGAAGCCGAACTGTACCATGATCATTTTTAACAAGAGTTGAATTTAGATTTCCGAATTTATCCACTTCCGCACCGCCGAGAAATCCGACGTCAACCCGCCCTTGCTGAAGATAGGCCATCACCGACAGCATATCCCCGGTGGAAGTAGCCTCGATAAGGTTCGGAGAATCTCCCATTGTATAAATCAAAGAGCGGCTTGGAGTGGAACGGATAATTCCATTTTCAAACAATCCTACAGAATCGGGAGCATAGATCGTTTTTGCCACTACGAATGCGATCAATGGCAGGCGCATACCCACAAAAACGATATCGCCGTTATTTATTTCCCTGGCTGCGGAGCAGATCATCAACTCTCTGAGTGTATAATCGATTCCGACTTTCATAATTTATTTTACGCCTGGTAGGCTGAACAACAGATGGTCTTACCGATCAGAGTCCGAGATTTACCCAGACGCTTTTAACCTGTGTGTAGTAATCGAGTGCGTGCATTCCCAGTTCTCTGCCGAATCCGCTCTCTTTGTATCCGCCAAATGGTGAGGCAGGGTCATAAATGTTATATGTATTTATCCAAACCGTTCCGGCTTTTAGTCCGGCAGCGACTCGATGAGCTCTTCCCACATCGCTCGTCCAAACGCCTGAAGCGAGGCCATATGGAGAATCGTTGGCGATTTTAAGAGCATCCTCTTCATCCTTGAATTTCATGACAGCCACTACAGGCCCGAATATTTCTTCACGAGCAATTTTCATATCTGGGGTAACACCCTCAAAAACAGTCGGTTTCACAAAATATCCCGCTTCCATATCGGCGCGGGAACCTCCCGCCACCAATTTGGCGCCATCGCTCTTACCGGATTCTATGTAATCTAAAACGCTTGCCATTTGTGCTTCAGATGCTACCGGTCCCATACGCGTGCCCTTATCGAAAGGATCTCCTAATGTCAGTGAGTCGGCTCTTTCACCAAGTGCTTTAACAAAATCGTCATGAATTGATTCCTGCACTAAAACTCGTGAACCCGCGGCACAAACTTCGCCCTTGTTATAAAATATGCCGTTGATCGCTCCCTTCAATGCCGCATCAATATTCGCATCCTCAAAAACAATATTGGGAGATTTTCCACCCAGTTCCATAGTAAGTTTTTTCATACTGTTGGCTGCGGATTTCATAATTTGTTTTCCGACGAGAGTGGAACCCGTAAAAGTGATTTTATCCACATCGGGATGATCAACAAGTGCTTGTCCGACAACGGAGCCTTTTCCGGGAAGGACATTCAATACGCCATCCGGCAGTCCTGCTTCCTGACAGATCGCGCCCAATTTTAGTGCCGTCAACGGAGTAATTTCTGCCGGCTTGAGCACTATGGTGTTTCCCATCGCCAGGGCTGGCGCTACTTTCCATGAGGTTAGCAGTAAAGGAAAATTCCACGGAACGATCGCAACCACAACACCGAGCGGTTCGCGGAGAGTATAATTTAGAAACGGTCCGGATACGGGGATTGTTTCGCCGTGATATTTGGTGCACCACCCTGCGTAGTACCTGAATAAATTGGCAACGAACGGAACATCGATTTTACTCGACTCAAAAAATGTTTTGCCGTTATCAAGAGTTTCAAGCGTGGCGATCTCTTCATTTTGTTCATCAAGCAGATCGGCGATCTTGAAGAGGACCTTTGCGCGTGAGGCGGCAGATTTTCCGCTCCACCTTCCGTCATCGAAAGCCGCTCTTGCCGCAGCCACAGCCTTGTTGGCATCTTCCACAGCCGCTGATGCAATATCAGCAACCGATTCTTCCGTAGCGGGATTTATGGTTGGAACTGTTTTCCCTCCGGAAGCATCTGACCATTTTCCGTCAAGGAAAATGCCTGTATGTTTTACCTCAAATGAGCTCAAGATTACTTACCCGTGAATTGAGCTTCGCGCTTCTCAATATATGCTGCAAGTCCTTCCTTCGCATCCGAGCCCTGGAAAAGTAGCTGCTGCATTTCGCGCTCCATTGCCAAACCTTCCGAGAATGGAACTTCCACTCCGGAGCAGACCGCCCGTTTTATTCTTCCAACAGCACCGCTCGCCTTATTAGGTGTTGTGAATTGCATGGCGTACTCCATCACCTGGGCCTTAAAATCGTCCCCTTCAAAGATTTGATTAATCAAACCCATTTCTTTTCCCTCTTCAAATGAAAGTAAATTGCCTGTTGCCATTAGTTCGATGGCTCTTGATTTCCCTAAAAGCCTTCCAAGCCGTTGAGTGCCACCTGTACCGGGAAGAACGCCCAGTGTTACCTCCGGCAAACCTATCTTTCCGCCTTCTTTACGGGCGATCCGAATATCAGTCGCTAAAGCGATTTCCAATCCGCCACCCACTGTATGACCGTTTAGAGCGGCTATAACAAGTTTTGGGGTCTGTTCAAATCTGTTCAGCGTTTCATTTGCGTGTAGACAAAAATAATATTTAAAATATGGATCTGCATTATTTAGCATATTTATATTAGCGCCCGCTGAAAAGAATTTATCGCCCGCTCCGGTTAAAACAATTACTTCTACTTTCTCATCGAAACGAGCTGATATAATATGCTTATCAAGCTCAACCATCATTTCGTGCGTATATGTGTTAGCAGGCGGATCTGCCAACTCCAATAC
>CBDUTM010000035.1:0-9396 GCA_965369985.1 uncultured bacterium
CTGATCCACTAGCTCGTGGAGAACTCCGCCTCCAAGCGCATCCTGTAATCGAGTATATTCATATTTAAATATCGTTTCAGCAAGCGTCATATTGCCAATCCGCTTCTTGTGGTTGAGATACTCGCCTATTCTTTTATCAACTCTCCAGGCTGGTGGAGCTTCGCTTGCGTCCGTCATCGCTCCTTCACGGTCTTTGAGCATCTGTTTAAACTGGTGAATTATATACATGATCCACGTGCCAACAGGCTCAACAACAACTTCCGCGCCTTCGCTTTCAAGGAATTTGAACATATTGAAATTTCCATCACCTTCGGTGGTCTGAGCCCAGAATTCTCCTGTGATCTTTACGATCGGTTTCACGCGGAAACGATCAATTTCAATTTCGTTCATTCTTTCGCCGATTTTTTTCAGCGCATTGGTATATTCCTTTCCTGTCATCTGGTCGTAAAATTTACCAAATTTTAGAACCGTTCCTTCAAACCTGGTGGAAACCAATAATTTTTTCCAAGTTCCTTCTAGCTCGAAGCGTTTTTTATTCTTTAGGACATCATGAAATCCTACAAGGAGCTCTTCCATTATCTCGTTGGTTTCGCCTTCGGTTATTTCGTAAGGTCTGATCTGGAATCCGATCTCATTAAACATATCGCCTACGTTCATTGCCGTCAGAAGCGCTAAAAAGAAATCGAGATTCAATTCAAGACCAGCTTCGAAATCCGATTGCTCTAACCCGCCACCCTGCTGAAACAGCATCACTCTGAAACCGTCAAACCCGGAATTGCGCAGTGCCAAACGATATTCTGCCTCGTACATACCGAACCGGCATGGACCACAGGCTCCGGCTGTAAGGAAGATATAATTATCGATTATTTCCGGTTTTGTCATTCCCTTTTCTTCTAATTTTTGAAGGTATTGAACTAAATTTCCTACCGTAAAGTATGTCGGATTACACTGACCATTGTTACCGTATTCTTTTCCAAGCTGGAAAGCGTCTACGTCAGGCGTGGGAACCGCAACACAATTGTATCCAAGTCCCTGAAGTGCGCCCTCAATGAGGTGCTCATGCCTCCAGGTCAACCCTCCGAACAACAATGTAGTGTGATCCCTCTGGTCTTTGGTAAATGGATTCTGAACAGGTCGAGCGAAATGTTGGATACCGCTTGTACCAACTCCGGCTTCCTGTTCCAGTTTGAACCGTTCCTGTTCCATCTTCTTTTCAATATATGCTTCGAATTTCCGCCTTTGATCTGCGTCTAATCCCTTTTTGCCGGTTTTCCCCGGTAGGGTTTCAACAGCATTCGCAGCGCTGCTATTTTCGTTTTCTATTGATGTTATAGTTTCTGCACTCATGGCTTACTTCCTTTCCGGCGGAATTTACCGCCTAATGTTTTTGCCATTTTTTCTTACACACTTCATTATCTAAACCGATATTTCCTTTATTTTATGTTCAATATTGGACTTCAATACATCAATGCCGATTATTTTCCGAAACTTGTCCGGATGAAGCTAAATATCTTCTTGATGTTTGAGCAGACCCTGAAATTACACCCCTAGATGTTTCTTAACGATGCCTCTATTATCAGGGAAAGAGGATACTTCTAAATGATAAGTGGAGCGAGTGTTCTTTTTTCTATTGAATAAAAGACTTGAGAAGTCTCTACATCTTTATCAATGATGGACCTGTGGATATTTCTTACTTGTTCGGTTTTCTTTATAATAAATTTCCGTATGATCTGACTAAGACTGATTTTTTCGGTTTCTAAAGATCTGTGTGCCTCTTTTGGATCATAAAAAATAGGCAAAAGGAATAGCACTAACGGGATGATTATCCCGTAAACTGCTAATCTTTCCAGTAGTTTCACCGGTCCCAGGCTATCATAATATAAAAAATTACATATTGAACGATAATGGCTCATGCTGCTTACTTCCCCTTCCTATTCATGAGATTGCTTTGTTACTTAACGTGAATAATATCAAGTTAACGGGTTTCAACATAGAGTCAAGCGATTTGTGACATATTTAGTTGATTCTTATACAAAGTATTTTAATGTTTCATTTTCGTATTGTTGATTATTCCATCCCAAACACTTTAAAAAGAAATCCGTAAATATCAGATTGTTCATCTATGATCTTCGAAGTCGGCTTGCCAGCTCCATGACCTGCCTTTTTCTCTACCCTTATCAGAATGGGATTACCACCCTCATCCGCTGCTGCTTGCAATGTAGCCACAAATTTCTTGGAATGGGTCGGCACAACTCTGTCGTCCGTATCCGCCGTTGTTACAATTATCGGAGGATAGACGGTGCCTTTTTTCACATTATGCAGTGGCGAATACTTATAAAGAAAATTAAAATGATCCGGGTTTTCCACCGCGTTCCCATATTCTCCCGTCCAATATCGTCCTACAGTCCACATTTGATAGCGGAGCATATCTGCTACAGGTACCTGACAGACGACAGCTCCGAACAGTTTCGGCTCTTGAAGCATGACTGCGGCTACAAGCAAGCCGCCATTGCTTCCGCCCTGGATCGCAAGTCGGGATGAGTTAGTATAGCCACTACTGATTAGCCATTTCCCGGCAGCGATAAAATCATCAAATACGTTTTGTTTCTTCTCCAACATTCCTGCTTTATGCCACTCCTCTCCGTATTCACCTCCGCCGCGCAGAACTGCATATGCATATATACCGCCGTTTTCCAGCCATAGAATTCTTGAAGCACTGAATCTGGGAGTTATATTAACATTGAATCCTCCATATGCGTAAAGCAGAGTAGGGTTGTTTCCGTCCATTACCAATCCCTTCTTATACGTCAGAAACATGGGAATAAGAGTCCCATCTTTGGATTTAAAAAACACCTGCTCAGTTTTATACCCATCCTGATTAAAGTTAACTTCAGGTTTTAAAAACTCTTCAACCGACTCAGTTGAAAAATCATACCTGTATATCGTTTTAGGAAAAAGAAATGATTCAAACGAAAAGAACATTTCATTGTCAAATTGATTTGCATGTATGGTTCTAACAGTGCCAACTGTGGGAAGTTCAAGTTTTTTGAGATAATTCCCATCTATATCAAAAATCTTCATTCGCGCATGGGCGTCGTGCATATATGAAACAACAAATTTATTGTCCACCAGCATTGCAGTTCTAATGACATCCGCTTCTTCAGGAATAATAGTCTTCCAATTTTCCGGCTCCGGTTTATTTAAATCGACAACAATTATTTTACTTTTTGGCGCATCCTTATTTGTTTGAAGATAGAGTAAATTGCCCACATTGTTTATTGGACTATACTCTGCATCTGCTTCATCAAATAATTTGATAAAGTCGCCATCTGACTCCATCCCTCGATAATAGATACGATTATTGCTTGCTGAACCGTGCCATACCCATAGCATCAGATACTTTCCGTCATCAGATCTAAATGGAGAAAAACCATACTCGGGCTTATCAAGACGTTCGTAAATCAGCTTATCATCGTTTTGTGGTGTGCCTAATTTGTGATAATACACTTTGGAGTTATAACTTTCTTGTCCCGGTTCGACCGTGGACGGGTCAGGAAAACGATTATAATAAAACCCGTCGTTGTTGGAATTCCAGGCTATTCCGGAAAATTTCGAGTACATCAGTACTTCTTCAAAATCTACTCCTTCGTCGATTTTCCTTATCGAAATTTCCTGCCAGTCGCTACCGCTTCGTGATACTCCATAAGCAAGGTACTTTCCATCAGGGCTGTAAAACTCCGATGAGAGTGCCGCAGTTCCGTCCTCACTGAGTTTGTTCGGATCAAGCGCGATTTTAGGTTCACCATCTAATGTCTCTTGAACATATATTATCGCCTGATTCCGGAGCCCGTCATTTTTAGAGTAGAAATATCTTCCTCCCGCTTTCGTGGGAACTTTAAATTTACTGAAATTGAAGAGCTCGGTATATCTTGCTTTAAGTTTTAACTTTGCCGGACTCGAATCAATAAATTTTCTAGTGATGGCGTTTTCCGCATCCACCCATGCTATTACCTCCGAATCCTTCGGATCTCCCATCCAATCGTAGGGATCCGGCACAGGCGTACCATGAAAATCATCAACTGTGTCTGACATCCTCGCCACAGGATATTGGATCTTTGACCAGTCATCAGAATTATTATCGGTTACGGATTTTGCAGTGCACCCGATTAATAGAGCAAAAGTGGTTAATACGATAAAGTACAGAATATTATGCTGTGATTTAAAAGTTTTACTATTGCTAAGATTCATCATCAAGCCTCTTTGGTTAAATAGTCAAGGATTTATACAATGTTGGATTTAATTTAAGTAACAACGTGAATAAATCAATTATTAAATATAATTACCGGCGATGCCCGTAATAGGCAGATAGTAACAAACAGTGAATTAATTTGCTATTTCAGTAAAAGCATTTTCTTCGTTTGCACCAGATCACCAACAGCAAGGCGGTAGAAGTAAACTCCTGAAGAGAAATCTGAAGCGTCCCATCTTGCCTGATATTCCCCAGCAGATTGGAATTCATTCACAAGGCGAGTCACTTCTTCTCCCAATATATCATGTATAGCGAGATTTACTTTACCTGAGCGAGATAAAGTATATCTGATATTTGTCACCGGATTAAATGGATTGGGATAATTCTGCTTCAGCTCAAATGATTTCGGTAAACTGCCTTCATCCTCTGTAGACGTTACAATTGTAGGAGGTATAAATGCGCTATTAAGTGAAAGTCCGTCCGTGGTATTAAGATCAACCGGGCCTCCTCCCATAACGTAGATAGTATCTCTCACAGCCGCCACGCCCATGAATGAGACCGCAGATGGTAGATCCGCTACCTGCCGCCATGCATCCGATATTGGGTCATATTCGAGCGATCTTGAGGTGATCGTAGCGTCCGTGCTGCCACCGAAAACATACATTCTGTTGTTTACAACTACAGAGGCGATTCCATGTCGAGAAATAGGCATGCTGGTTTTCGATGTCCAGCTGTTGTTTGAAGGATCATATACCTCCAAAACTTTTTGAGATACGACTCCTCCGCTTAGAAAATAGCCTCCGACCAGAAAGATTTTTCCTTCCAATGCCACGCCGGTCAAACCTGAACGCGCTGTGGTCATTGACGCTTTGCTCTCCCAGCTGTCATTTGACGGGTCATAAACTTCGTGAAGACTGAGTGCGTCGCTCGCTGCGCCCCCGATCACGTGGATCTTTCCACTAACTTCCACAGCAACACTTGTACCTCTCGCAGTTGACATCGATGATTTTTCTGCCCATGTATCGTTCGAGGGATCATATTCAAATACTCTGTTAGTCGGATTAAATGGAAATCCCGACGTTGACTGATAACCGCCAAATACGTAGAGTTTTCCGCCGCTTGTTGCCGCTGAAGCCCTCCAAATGTTATTCGGTACAGGTGACATAGTTTCCCATGTATTAGTAGCAGGATCGAATCTTTCCAGTTTATCGGTTATGTTACCGTCCGAACTTACACCTCCGACAACATATATCTTCCCGTCAATGGCGATCGCCGCATTCGATATTTCCTTACGCGCGGTAGGCATAGAACTTTTCGTTATCCACTCGCCGCCAGTTTGGGCGATCAAAATCGAATTTATATTAATGAAAGATGAAAATAAAATTAATGTTAAAAACAGCCGAATGATAGCAATGTGCATCGTCTTCGAACTCCTGATATCTGAATTACTTTATTTGGATCCGGCTGTACTTTTAAAGTATACCTGAAAACTCAGTAAAAGTTTCATTTCCAGTCAACTTTATGTGATTTTACAGACTCTTCTATTACAGATTAAGTGTCTTTTGAAGCTATGGTAAGTTCTGTTGCTTTATTTTTTCGCGTCACCAAAAAAAGGAATCTGTGTCTGTTTTTCGCAACTAACTTATACGCCCATTCCCAGATTGGATCAAAAGCGCGGGTGTGATTGTATATCCAGCTCAGCGCTCTCAGTGGCGACTTGGAATGTTCTATCACCTTGAAAGCTGCGGCAGCACCGCCATAAACCATTCCTTCGGGATATATTAATTTGATCTCTTTTGTGAATTCTTCGGCGGAAGTATATCCGTACTTATCGGAGAGTTCATTGGACGGAACAAAATTAATTTTTTCTCCGGTCTTCTCATTCCATTTCGATGCCAACCGTTCGCAAAATCCACAATCTCCGTCAAAAACGAGCATTGGCTTATCGATCAATTCATGCTCACTTTGAAATACCTGCCGTTATGGTATGAGAAAAACATTTGGTCAAGCGCCGGATGCGTTATTTTCTTTCCTGAACTGTCGAATTCGAGATTTTCTTCGGCAACGTAGGTCTCGCTACCTCCATCAACAAGTACATTATACCACGGTTGGTCCCGATCCGGCTGAGTTCTATTGCGTTTATACCAATCGTCAGCCGCTTTACACGATTCATCGGCGTGAAATATCACACCATAATAATCGTAACGCTTATGATGGACAACATGTCCTATTTTATATTTATTCTTCACAACAGCAAAATTGATCAAGTGTCTTTCAATGCGGCAGTGAGATCTGTCGCCACTTTTTTCGCATCACCATAAAGCATCAGACAATTATCTGCCGCAAAAAGTGGATTTGCTATTCCCGCAAATCCGGGGCTAAGGCTCCGTTTAATGACTATAACTGTTTGAGCTTCGTCCACGTTGAGAATCGGCATGCCTGAAATAGGGATCGAAGGATCTCCGTCCCTTGCAAGCGGATTGACAACGTCATTTGCTCCTATTACCAGCACCACATCTGTCTGACGAAATGTGGGGTTGATCTCATCCATATCCTTGAGCTTTTCGTAAGGGATATTTGCTTCTGCTAAGAGAACATTCATATGTCCGGGCATTCGTCCTGCTACGGGATGAATGGCAAACTCGACATCTACACCTTCTGATTCGAGTAAATTCGTTAAATCCTGTACCGCGTATTGAGCCTGCGAAACCGCCATCCCATAACCGGGAGCTATTACTACACGCCGGGCGCCTTCCAATACCATAGCCACTTCTTCAGGGGTCGCAGATTTTACCTTTCCGGCATAGATGTCATCCTTTTCTTCTTCCGTGGCAGAAACCGCTCCCACTCCGGCAAATATTACATTCATCAAAGACCGATTCATCGCTTTACACATAAGCGCAGTAAGTATAAACCCAGCGGCTCCAACAAGCGATCCCGCGATGATCAGTACACTGTTATTTAGAACCCACCCATGACCGGCTGCAGCTAATCCGGAATAGGCGTTCAGCAACGAAATAACCACCGGCATATCGGCTCCACCAATTGGAATTACTAACAGTATTCCGAGAAGCGATGCAACTCCCACCAATATCCAAAACGGCATCGAAATAGAGGGATCCATCACAAGCCAGACACTTAGTGCGATGCTGATCAGGAGCAAGATTATGTTTATCACATGTCGGCCGGAAAACAAGATCGGTTTTCCTTTCATGATGCCCTGAAGTTTAAAGAATGCGATTGCGCTTCCGGTAAAAGAAACGCCACCGATAAGAGCAGATATCAGAGCCGCTAAAGAAAATTGCAGATCTATTGCTTCAATAAAATGCCCGCCAAGCGCTTCCTCATATGCCGCTCCTACTGCGAGCGCCGAAGCGCCTCCTCCAAAGCCGTTGAAAATCGCTACAACCTGCGGTACGGCTGTCATTGGAGAGCGGTAAGCCATCACCGCTCCGACGAGAGCACCGACGACTATTCCGGCAATTATTACTTCAAAACTTATGATTCGTTTGTCCAAAAGAGTTACAACTATAGCCAGCAGCATTCCGAGAGCGCCGAGGAAATTACCCCGTACTGCCGTTCGAGGATGCGAAAGACCCATTAAACCGAAAATGAAGAGCACCGCGGCTATAAGATAGAATAAATCTATAAATTCTTTAGACATTATCCTCCTTCCGATGGAACATGCCCAACATGCGATGTGTCATTAAAAAACCGCCCACTACGTTCGCCGTTGCCATTGCCACGGCAATAAAACCCAAGACCGTAGTGAAAGTTGTCAGCTGCATTCCCGATGTCACCAATGTGCCCACTAACGTTATACCGGAAATAGCGTTGGCTCCCGACATTAAAGGGGTGTGCAATAGAGGCGGCACTTTGGTAATTACTTCAAATCCTACAAATAGAGCCAACACGAAAATAGTCAATGCACCTACGAAGACTTCCATCAGGAATTACTCCTTTCGTCAGTTGATTTTGAATTCGGCGTTCCAAGAAGCTCCTTCACACGCGGATTAATCACCTCTCCTTTATATGTAAGCAGAGTATCTTTGATAATATCGTCATCCATATTAATGTTGAGTTCGCCATCTTCTACCAAGATATTTAAAAATGCTGATAAATTTTTTGCATACATCTGGCTTGCATGGTGAGGGATCGTAGATGCTAAATTCTCGATTCCTATTATCTGTACGCCATGCGCTTCAATCGTTTCTCCCGATTTTGTGAGTTCGCAGTTTCCGCCTCCCTCTGCAGCCAAATCAACTATTACCGAACCGGGAGACATACCTTTTACCATCTCTTCCGTGATTAAAATCGGCGCTTTTTTACCGGGTATTAATGCCGTTGTTATCACCACATCGCTCTCTGCGACAACCTGAGTCATCATTTCTCTTTGACGACGGTAAAAATCTTCATCCATAGCTTTAGCATAACCCCCCGATGTTTCAGATTCTTCCGTCTCCAGTTCCATTTCCACGAACTTTGCCCCGAGACTTTCAACCTGTTCCTTCACCGCCGGTCGTACGTCATAGGCGCGTATTACCGCTCCAAGACGTTTGGCAGTTGCAATCGCCTGCAACCCTGCAACTCCAACTCCAACAACAAAAACGTGAGCAGGAGTAATAGTGCCGGCTGCTGTGATCATCATCGGAAATAATTTATTGAGCGCTTCAGCTGAAAGAAGAACGGATTTATACCCTGCAATTGAAGCCATTGAGCTTAATACATCCATCGGCTGTGCGCGAGCAATACGGGGAAGCAGTTCAAGAGCGAAAGCATCAACCCCGACAGCCGCAAGCTTTTGAGCATATTCGGGAGACCCTAATGGATTAAGCAATCCTATAATAACCTGACCCGAGCGCAATAAATTCATACTGTCAGAGTCCGTTTCTAGAATAGAGCCTAAGCTATTTACGCCAAGGAGAACATCAGCGGAGGAAAAGATCTCTGCTCTATCGGAGACCAATTTTGCGCCCTGTTTTTCATAATCGGCATCAAGATATCCCGCTTTCTCACCGGCTCCCTTCTGTATATGAACTTCTAATTCGAGCTTAACCAGCGCGGAAATCACCGCCGGTATTAATGCAACGCGATTTTCATTCGGATAAGTTTCGGATGGAACTCCAACGATCATTTATGCCTCCAAT
>CBDUTM010000036.1:0-9320 GCA_965369985.1 uncultured bacterium
AACCAGTTTTGACATACAGGTTCACCAGAATGTGGGTACTTTTTGGGTACTCACCTAAACTTGGAATGATGCAACTTGCTGAAGTAACGAGAGATAGGAAGAACCGTCGAACTTCTTAAAATCCCTCGATCGTTAGATCATGCGGGTTCGAGTCCCGCCCCCGGCACTCACTTAAAGTTCAAACAGAATTATTTAACATATTTAAGAAATTACTTGTAAAAATAAATTCTTGACTTGGTGTACCGTAATACTTAAATGGTAATCTACAAAATTACCGTACCCGGCTTTTGAAAGATAAATAAAGGATTAAAACTACTATTACTGACATACATATATGAACAGCCGTAAGCCTTCCTTTACAAATAAAACACCTTCTTCGTTAAGAAAATTTCTTAAATACTTTCGGGAATCATCTCTATCTGATATTCAAGCGATGCATGCGGTAAACAACAAAAAGAAGCTTAAAGAATTCTTGCAATCAGACATGCACATCGCAGAAGGAGATATTGTACTTGGCGCGCGTAATATTCCTGTGATGCACCATCCATATCATAAATCCGCTATCGATTTAACATTTTTTAAATGGATTGATGCAATATTAGAGAACCCTGCGAAGGGCGTGAAATTAGATTTTAAAGGTGATGGCGCTGCAAAATACAGTCTCGAATATCTCCGCAAAACATTGACACGCGACCAAGAACACAGAATAATCATAAATACGGATATTTTACAAGGACCATCGGGCAATTCACCTAAATACTCTACCGACTTTTTTGCAAGCGTACGCGATGATTTCCCTAAAGTCATACTATCAATGGGATTTACAACAGAGCATAGACCGGGTCAAAAAAATCAATACACTGCTCGTATGGTAAAAGATATTCTTGAGGTTGCAAATAGTCTTACGCCGCCCATTACAATTTGCTTTCGCGGAGAACATTTTTTGGATACCAGAAAAGAAGTTGTAGAAAAAATTCTTAAGGATCCTGAAATAACATTTACATTTTTCAGCAGCAGATATTCATGGCCGGGCAAAAAAGAGTGGCCACGCATTTTTACAGAACAATACGGCAATCGCGCCTTTGTTGATATTACGGATCAAAATATTAATCCTATACTATACGATAAATCAAATCATCAAATGAAGAAAACGAAAAAGTCGAAGTAACGCGAGCGGTATTTTCCTGAGTATCAAATTACTTTTTCCTGCGCTCACACTGGGTAATTCTCTACCAGGACCGGTCTCTCTTCCCGGAGAGATTGTTTCGCAGCGAGACCGATCAATACCGGGATAATGCCATCACGTCCAGTTACCGGTACTTGCCGGTCTTCTCGAATGACCTGGATAAATTCCTCAATTTCTGCCCTGAACGATTCAATGTAGCGCTCCAGAAAGAAATCAATGGGTGTATCAGAGACCACACCTTGTGAGGTTTTCAGAACTGTTTGAAATTGAGTTCTGTTCTCTGTGGACATACTACCCTTAGACCCGAATACCTCCACTCGCTGATCAAAACCATAGACTGCCTGTCGACTGTTATGTATAAGAGCCATTGCCCCGTCTTCAAGTTTCAGAGTGGTTATTGCCGTATCGACATCCCCATCCTTACCTATGGCAGGGTCTATCAAGACTGCGCCTGCTGAATAAACTTCTTTCACTTCACTTCCTGACAAATAGCGTATCAGATCAAAATCGTGGATGGTCGTATCCAAAAATATACCGCCGGATGTGGAAAGGTACTCAGCAGGTGGAGGCGCCGGATCAAGGTTTGTGATCCTAATAAGGTAGTTTCTGCCAATCTCTCCGGAATCGATGACTTGTTTCAGTCGTATTAGGTCCGGATCGAAGCGGCGATTGAATCCAATCTGCAGTTTAACTCCTTGCAGCTCGACCACCTTGAGAGCTTCGTCTATAGTTTTTGGGTCAAATCCTATGGGCTTTTCGCAGAAGATATGCTTTCCGGCTTGTGCTGCTTTGACGATCTGGTCAGTGTGAAATGCGGATGGGGAGCAGATAATTACGGCATCGATTTCGTTGTCTGAGTAAATCGCATCAGCGGTTTTAGCATAGCTTAGTCCGATATTTTCTGCCCATATTTTATCAGCATTTAGGTCGACGACCTTTTTGAGGCGTGTGCCCGAGATTCGGAGAATATTCTCTGCATGCAATTTGCCTATTCTACCGGTGCCTATCAGTCCGAGTGTGACGTTTCTCATCTCTCTACCATAACCGGAGTATTCTTCTTAAATGATAATTCAGCAGCTTGGGCAATTTTGACTGCCTGCAAAGCATCCTGCCCCGTGACTTGTGGAAGCGTTTGATTTCTGACTGAAGTGAAAAATTCCCGCAGTTCCGTAATGTAGGCCTCCTTATAACGCTCAACGAAAGAATAGTGCAGATTGTCGGTAAACACGCCCTCAGCAGTGCTCAGAATCGTACTGGTAGGTGAAGTATTAAGTGCTCTGATGCTTCCTTTCGAGCCAAATACTTCTACTTGTTGGTCATATCCGTAATTCGTTTCCCTGCTGACGTCTATGACGCATAATGAGTTGTCGGTCATCTGAAGTGTGATTAAAGCGGTGTCGATATCGCCGAGTTTTTCGAGTTCCGGATCAATCAGTACTGCGCCTGCGGAATAAACCTTTTCTATTTCACAACCGCTGATATAGCGTGCCATGTCAAAAGCATGGATAAGGAAGTCGAAAAAAAGACCGCCGGATCTGCCTGCATAGGCCGGAGTTGGTCTTTTCGGGTCGCGATTAATTATCTTTATGACATGAGTTTTGCCGATTTTACCGGACTGGACAATTTCACGGACACGCATGAAACTTGGATCAAATCGTCGGTTAAATCCGACCTGGAATAACACGCCTGCCGCTTCGATCGCTTCAATGGCTTCTATGACGCCTTCAGGTTCGAAGGCAACAGGTTTTTCGCAGTAAATATGTTTGCCGTTTTGCGCGCAGCTTTTAATTAAGGCTACATGCGCCGGAGAGGGAGCTGCAATAACCACTGCCTCGATTTCCGAATCGTTTATGACTACATTTTCGTCGCTGAAGTGTTCTGGAATACCCATAGATTCTGCCCATTTCTCATCTAAATTGGGACCGGCAACTGCCTTGAGTAAAACATCCGGAAAGTGGAATATAATATTTTCCGCGTGCATCTTGCCTATGTGTCCGGCGCCAATTAGTCCGGCGACTATAGGTTTAGAGAGCATGGATATTAATAATACCTCCTGAGATCAGCTGCAAGTTAACTATATGATCCACCGGGCAATTGCACTTATACAAGGCGAAATATATACGACATCCCTTACGCATGCAACATTAAATAATCCTACACTTACTATCTATCCGGTGTTACGGGACACAATTTCGCATTATCAAAACTAATGGAAACATGAGGTTTTGAGAAAATAGGTTTCGGGACGGTGATACTTAGTGCCGAAAACTATGGTTACTGAATTTCATCTACCGGTTCTTGAGACTCATGCGTTATTGATCACTAAGGCAAAGATCTGATTTTTAACCATCAATATATTTAACATCTATATTAATATATCGTAGATTTCAAGTATATGTTCGAAAAGACCATAATTTTATTGTAGTTCACGAATTGAGAAGTTAATGTTTACAATTAATGAATTAACACAATGGGATTACTATAATTCTGTGCTAGAGAGGGCAGCGAGATGAAAAAACTCGAAGCGATAATAAAACCATTCAAATTAGATGAGGTTAAGGAGGCTTTGATCGAGATAGGTATTCGCGGAATGACAGTAACTGAAGTGCGCGGATATGGTAGGCAGAAGGGACAAACGGAATTATACCGAGGGAGGGAATATCAGATCGATTTTCTCCCAAAAATTAAAATTATGATTGTCGTAAAAGAAGAGATGGTAGAACCAGCGGTAAGACTAATATTAAAAGTCGCCAAGACCGGGGAAATTGGCGATGGCAAAATATTCATATCAAGTTTAGAAGATGCGATTCGGATAAGAACCGAAGAATCGGGTAGCGAAGCCTTAGACTGAAAATTATAGGAGAAAATTTTTGATATTCAGATTGAAAAAAGCAAGCAGAAGATTACGGTCATTTATTATCGTCAATCTGATAATATTTGTACCGCTTGAAAAAACATTTGCAGGAAATACTCCGGATAGTAATGCAGATGCATTGGATATGGTATGGACTCTTATAGCGGCGTTTATGGTGTTCTTTATGCAGGCTGGATTCGCCATGGTGGAAACGGGATTCACACGCGCCAAAAATTCCGCTAATATTATGATGAAGAATCTGGTAGATTTTTCGTTCGGCAGTCTCGCTTTTTGGGCTGTCGGATTTATGTTCATGTTCGGAGCCGGAAATTCGTTTTTTGGAACTGAAGGCATCTTTTTAAATGATTTTGAAGAACCTAACCAGTATGCGTTCTGGATATTTCAAGCGGTATTCGCCGCAACGGCCGCCACAATAGTCTCGGGCGCAGTTGCCGGTAGAATGAAATTCAGCAGTTATATAATATATTCTTTTACTATCACAGCTTTCATATATCCGATAGCTGGACATTGGATTTGGGGTGGCGGTTGGTTATCAACGCTTAATATTCCGATGATAGATTTCGCGGGTTCAACGGTTGTACATTCCGTAGGCGGCTGGGCAGCACTTGCAGGGGCAATTGTTTTGGGTCCGCGAATCGGTAGATTTTCTCATGAGTTGACACCGATCAGAGGTCATTCTCTAACGCTTGCGTCGCTCGGAGTATTCATCTTATGGTTCGGCTGGTACGGCTTTAACGCAGGATCCACAACATCTGGGACCGATGCAAGAATCGCAATAATTGCTGTTACAACAACGCTCGCTGCAAGCTCCGGAGTTGCTTCGTCTATGATAGTTTCATGGATGCGAGAGGGAAAGCCGGATATCGGAATGTCACTTAACGGAGCACTTGCCGGCTTGGTGAGTATAACAGCCGGAACCGCCAATGTCGGACTTTTCAGTGCGGTCATTATAGGTTTAATCGGCGGTATTATTGTAAACTTCTCAGTCGCTCTATTTGATAGATTAGAAATTGACGATCCCGTTGGCGCTATTTCTGTCCACGGAGTATGCGGCGCCTGGGGAACTTTAGCCGTGGGATTATTCGCAAGCGAGACCTATGGTGGAGTGAACGGACTCTTATTCGGAGGCGGAAGCGGGTTACTGTTATCTCAGTTTCTTGGAGTCATTTCTGTTTTTCTTTGGTCATTTTTTCTTTCATTATTGATGTTTATAACCCTGAAGAACACAATAGGCATCAGAGTTTCGCGTGATGAAGAGATTCAAGGATTGGATCTGGCTGAACACGGCGCAGAAGCATATCCTGATTTCAAGGTATCCGCTTAGTAAATAACACGCTACTGTTGAGATTGAATATTTATTCGTTCAGCAGAATACCCATACTTTTTGAAACCTGCTGATCATAGATTTCGTCGAAATTGAGAATGTCCATTGTCAGGGGAATTATTTTATAAAAGTCTGTTTTTTCAATATCCCAATTCTTGATAATACTTTTTGCTAAGAGCGAACCTGTATGCAAGCGATGGTCGCGTAATAATTTCAGAACTATGCGTTCGTCTCCTGACTGCAATGACGCTGCTCTAACAAATTCAGTGTTAAGATTTTCAAACGATTCTTCATCACGGATCCAAACGTAGGCTTCTCCACCGGACATTCCAGCTCCAAAATTATTGCCGACAGCTCCAAGAACCAAAACAGTTCCTCTCGTCATATATTCACAGCAATTGCTTCCTGTCCCTTCGACAACGGCAACAGCCCCGCTATTTCTCACGGCGAATCGCTCACCGGCTTTGCCCGCTACGAGTAGCCTTCCGCCTGTCGCTCCGTAGAGTGCAACATTGCCGATAATAGTTTGAGAAGGATGTGATTCTCTGATAGCTCTATCATATCGGATAGTGATAAGCCCCCCCGACATCCCTTTACCAACGTAATCATTTGCAGCTCCGTTTAAGCGAAGCTCGAGACCATCCGTGAGAAATGCGCCGAAACTTTGCCCTGCAAACCCTTTCAAGCGCAGCTGAATATTTCCTTTAAATCCTCTTTCTCCAAATAGAAATGAAAGCTCTCCTGCCAGCCGAGTTCCGATAGAACGATCGGTATTATTAATCTTCCTATCTAATACCAAGTTTCCGTGAGTCATAATAACTTGTCTGGAATCGGAAAGTATTGTTTCGTCAAAATGTTTAGCACTCTTTGAAAGAGGAGAATAATACTTCTTCTTGCTTTTTAGCGGCAACCCTTTAGTGGCGGAGGGATTGATAATTGCGCTGAGATTTATACCGCGTTCTGCGATCAACTTAGAGAATTCCGAATTTAGTTCAAGAATGTCTGTCCGTCCAATTAAATCATCTATTGAGTAAAATCCTATTTCCGTCATTAAACGTCGAACATCTTCAGCGAGACTTGAGAAAAATTTAACCAGATTATCCGGTTTGCCCTTAAACTTTTTTTTCAGCGATTCGGATTGTGTCGCTATGCCAACGGGACACGTGTTCAAGTGACACTGTCGAGCCATTACACAGCCGAGAGCTATGAGAGTAGTCGTTCCAAAATCAAATTCTTCCGCTCCGAGACATGCAGCTATTATAAGGTCTCTGGCATTTTTTAATCCCCCATCTACTCTAAGGGTCATCCTTTCTCGGAGTCCGTTAGCTGTCAATACCTGGTGTGTTTCGGCGAGACCGAACTCCCACGGAATTCCACAATGTTTGATAGACCCGAGGGGGCTGGCTCCGGTTCCGCCATCATGACCGGAAATTAGAACAATGTCCGCGCCTCCTTTGACCACACCGGAAGCTATCAATCCAACGCCGGGTTGCGCAACGAGCTTGACAGAAACTGGCGCGCGCGGATTGATTTTTTTCAGATCATATATAAGCTGGGCGATATCTTCGATGCTGTAAATATCATGATGGGGTGGAGGTGAGATTAAAGGTACCCCTGGTGTAGAGTTTCGTATAACAGCTATGGGCATGGTTACTTTATGACCGGGTAGTTGCCCTCCTTCTCCGGGTTTTGCTCCCTGAGAGATCTTTATCTGTATCTCTTTCGCGGCAGCTAGATATTCCGGAGTAACTCCAAATCTTCCGCTTGCGATTTGTTTTACGTAACACGATTCTAATTTATCGGGGTTAGAATGAGCATAACGGTCCGGCTGTTCACCGCCTTCTCCGGTATTGCTTCTTCCTGAGAACATATTAAATCCCTTCGCTATGGTACGATGAACCTCTTCTGAGATAGCGCCGAATGATATCGCTCCAGCGCCGAATCTTTTAAGAATTTGAGAAACTTCCTCTCCTTGTTCAAGAGGAACAGAATTTTTCTTCTTAATTGAAAGAAGATCCCGAATATAAACAGGCTGCGATGGCTTAACAGGTTCATCTGCACCATTGCCTATAGCAGATTTTTGAATCAATTTAAAGACATCCGGATTATATCCATGTTTTTCGCCGTTCTTCCGAAAGTGAAACCGACCACTTTCTTTTAATCGGGGCGACTCAATTGAAAATGCCTGCAAGTGGTTTTTACGTATAGCTGCTTCAATGTTCCCTAAATTTATACCTCCTGTCTGACATTTAATCGAAGGAAAATAATCGTCGAGCAGTTCCTGAGACATGCCAAAGCCATGCAAGAGCATACTGCCGTGGTAACTGGCTCGAGTAGTAATACCTGATTTTGCCATAATCTTAAGAAGTCCTTTTTCAAGAGCATACCTATAGTTACCCATCATTTTGATCCAGTCGTCATCAGAAAATTCCTCTCTGATAAGCTCATAAGCCATATATGGATAGACTGCGCTTGCTCCGAGGGCAACGAGACAAGCTACATGATGGTCCTCTACAATATCACCGGATAGGCAGAGCAAGGATACTTTACTTCGTATTTTTTTTGAAATAAGATGATTGTGTACCGCAGATACGGTCAAAGCCATTGGAATTGGTATCAGTTCGGAAGTTATATCTTCATCGCTCAACAATATCAATTTGTGTCCGCTACGAATCGCTTCTTCGCACTGAATCTTTATGGCATCAAGTTGATTCTTGATACTTCCGTTAATTGAAAGATGGCTGAAGACCTTTTTATGCGGAAGCCAAGAATGGTTTTCCAAGATAATTGACAGTTCACGTGGTGATAAAACAGGGCTTTCAATTCTGATAGCGCCTTTAAATGACGGTTTTTCAGAAAGTAAATTCGCTTCGCTGCCAAGATATTCATAAAGGCTTGTCACAAACTTTTCTCGGATAGGATCTATCGGAGGGTTTGTAACCTGAGCAAACGTATGTTTAAAATAGTCATAGAAGCGGCGGGTTTTTGATGACAGAATCGCAGGCGGCGTATCGTCTCCCATTGAGCCTATCGGTTCTCGACTGCTTTTCGCCATAGGGATAAGATACCTGCTCAGGTCTTCCTTTTCCCAGCCGAAAGCTGTCCTAATGTGTTTATCAAAACCGTTTGAAGGTAATTCGAATGAATTAAACTCATCAAACAGATCCTCATGCCGAATAATCTTGAAATTCTCAGACAGAAGCTGCGAGGAAGGAAAATTCTCTGCTACACGTCTTTTAAGCTCATTGTTTTCTAAAATTCCACCACCGTTTAGATCTACAGAAAGAATTTCGCCTGCAGCCATATGACGGTGGTATTCTAAATTCTCAGACTCAACCTCGATAACGCCCGCCTCGGAAGCCATAATAATTAAACCGTCTTTGGTAACCGTGTACCGTAAGGGTCTTAGTCCATTCCTGTCGAGTTTCGCTCCTACAAGATCGCCGTCTGTGAACACTAAGGCTGCTGGTCCATCCCATGGCTCCATTAAGTTTTCATGATAGATAAAAAAATCTTTTAACGACTGTTCAATATTTTGTGAATGAGCATAATAATCAGGGATCAACATCATAACGCTGTGAAAAATATCCCGCCCGCTGCGAGTTAAAAACTCAAGCACATTATCAAGTGTAAAGGAATCGCTTCCCTCGTTGGAAACTATAGGTTTTAGAACTTCGATGTCATCACCCCAATAATTGGATTTAAGTTCACCTTCCCTTGCCTGCATCCAAAGTCGATTGCCCTTAATAGTATTTATTTCACCGTTGTGGGCTAAAAACCGGAAAGGCTGAGCCATTGCCCAGTTTGAGATTGTATTCGTCGAGTAACGCTCATGGAAGAGAGCTACTTTCACGATATATTCAGGATTTTCAAGGTCGTCATAAAATCTGCGAAGCTGGTGAGCAGATAGCAGTCCTTTATAAACTATGGTCTTG
>CBDUTM010000037.1:0-9274 GCA_965369985.1 uncultured bacterium
CCCAAGGTATGCCGTGAAGCGGCCCTTTATAATTCCCTGATCTTATATCAGCATCGGCTTTACGCGCTTGCTTCATAGCCAGGTCTTCGGTCAGTGTAATCACGCATTGGAGCGTGGGCCCGTATTTTTTTAATCTGTTGATGTACATTTCTGTCAATTCTACAGACGTTACCTGTCTGGTTCGGATGAGCTCTGCCAGCTGAGTTACTGTCCAAAAAGCAACATCTTCAAGGTTTTGGGGCCTGTTAACGCCCGTGGGCCTCTTATATCTTAAATTGGGTCGTCTTTCTTCAAATTTCATACCAGGCAATATGGCGCTGAATGAAAAAGCCGGAGATACTGAATTCTTAAGGTCAATTTTTCTTAATTGCTCATAATTTCCGAGTAAGTCATTTAAATCACCCCGCATCGAATCTATCTCGGAGCGCGAAAATTCCAACCCCATTATCTCAGAGGCTTCGGAAATTATTTTCGAAGTGATTTTCCCCTCTTCTTTCAGTGAGTAGTAAAAAGTGGATGTAATAAGAGTAAGTAATATGATTACCCCTATTGTGGAGATCAATTTTTTTTCATTAAATTTTATCATTAATCGCACCTCGAATGTATGATCAGACTTTCACTTATTTCCATTTATATAACTAATTCAAACTTGATGGAAGCCTTGGAGAGGAAAGCAATATAATGAATTCCTCCCAGCGTTTCTCCGGGTTATCTGCCGTACCTCCGCGAGATTCTATGTATTCCCGAACCAAATCTTTTCCCAAATTGTAGTTAATGACATATGCTCTGTATTGATCGATAAACCGAACTCGCTGAGCAGCTCTTTCCGGAGTCATGAGCGCAAGATCCACAAACATCTGTTCTGATTTCTGTCTGTCAAAATCCCCGTTCAAATAGCCTCTTGCCACTTCGTTTGAAGCATAGTTTAGTTTTCCAACCAGAGCCATTACCTTATAATATTCTTCTACTCTACTTGGATCCAGCCCAGCAAGCGGAAATAGAACTTCCCGTTCAAATTCCGCGCGTTCTTCTCCCGGAAATACTACCTCTATGCCAAAATTAGCGCTCCCTTCTGAAATAATTGATTGGGAGCTGTAAAGGGGGTTGACTGTGAACTCCTCCCAACCGCGACCACGAGCCAATGTTTTTTCCAAGAGCGCATTGTATAAATGATGTCCCGGGTAACCTTCATGACACGCTACGTCGATCGCCCTGTCAATATAAAGTGGAAACTCGGTGTTCAATTGAATAAGGCTGTGGCTATTTCCCTTATACCAGTTATATCCTGTCCACGACTTACCGGTCACATATTCCAATTCAAAATTATCGTTTTCCGGCAGTTCAATATATTTTGAAGTTCGAGTTCTTGCTTCGGCTATAGCAGCTTCGAATACAGCGTCAAGTTTATCAACAGGAACCACAAACTCGCTTCTAAATGAATTAAACCGCTCCTGAACCGTGCCGGTACCGGGAAGTAATTTGCCGATCTCATTGATAATTTCTTGAAAATGACTTTCTGAATATACCGGTGGAGTTACATCAAATATTTCTTTTGCTTCCTTTTCAAATGTAAATTCTATTCCCTCGTTCATATCAATTCGTGACATAACCGATTCCAACTGCTTTATCAAATATTGATGCCTGAGCTGTAATATTTCTTCTTCTCCCGACAGATCTAATTTTCTAAGTCCGGCAATTACTTCTCTAGCATGCGATTTCAATTCACCAAGTGACTTTTGCATCGCATTTGCCTCATCTTTGTATTCTTGCGGACCGTAGTAAGCATCAACATATCCCGGTTCGTGAATATCCATCCCGAGCATTATCTTAACGTATGATTCGGCAAATTTATTTATCGTTTCTTCTATGCTTTGAGGTTTTGCCATTTCGTCCGTTTTCACCGATTCATTTGTGCATCCGATAAAAATAAATAGTGATAATAGGATAATAACTTTACTTGGTAATTTCACTAAAGTTCTCCATTAAATCTTTCCCGATAATACATATTTAATAATAGACTGTAAAGATATAAGTTATCTCGCTGGATTTCAAGTAGAAGAAAGGTAAAAGAATATCAATTTAGAGACTTCTCAAAAGAAGATGACAGGCTTGATGAAAATTTCTGATTGACGCACCTTATCAAGACTGAATGATTTTGATTCATAACTATATTCTCTTCTATTTTCGAACAAAAATCCAAAATCGATCCCTGCCAAATGCCCGATAAATGGAAAATATTTACCGTATACCGCCTGAATTCTTGAAAACCCGTCAGCCGATTCACTAACAGGGTATTCAAATTCGATAGAAACTTTGCTGTTATGTAAAACCCTCCAGTCAGTTTTAGATTTTTCTTTTCTCGTGCGTTTTAATACAATGGTAATTGTATTGGGTATATCGCTTAAACCGTATTGTCGAAAACCCGCTTTTAAATCCCAATTCCATGTTTTATTTGCATATCCCCCGCTTCCCTTCACCTTCCATTCGACTCTGAACCAATTCGACCTGACGAAACTATTGTCGAAGAGCTGGTGTAGACCACCCGTGACGACTACCCCACTCGCTCCTTTTGCAGCAATCATTAAATCATCATTTTCATCCAAGTCCCAAAATGTGGCAAGCTGACCGACAAAAAGACTTACAGACAGTGGCTCCTGCTTTCCTCCGGATAAGTTTTTTAAAAGATTAAACCCGTCGCCTATATCAAATTTGTGGTAGGCGTCATTATTTTTCTCTTCCATCCAAGCTGAAAATGAAGCTACAGGATATCCCGTTACTTCCGCCAATAAGAACCCGGGCCTAACCGATTTTATTACAAGGTCTTTATATAATCCGATCTCATCTTCATCCCATAAAATCGCCTCGCGTTTCTTATCGGTATCTATAAAAATGCTTGAATAGCTTTTATATATACCGGGTACGAACGCCGCACCCCAATCTCTGTCGATCCATCTCCAACCCGTATTGAAATCTTTCAACCTATTGCTTGTTGTGGATGAAGGTTCCTTTCTGCCCAAATGAATATTACCATTTGGTTGTGCGTTGATTCTTTCTAAGCTAAATAGAAAAAGAATTGAAATTGCAAAAAATTTTAGAGTTACCAATATGTTTGTACTACCTAAGAGCGCTCTTATTATAAATTTTTCGGCTGAATTTAATATAAGAATAGGGCGGCATAAATGCCGCCCTATTTAACAATTAAATCAATATTATTTTGTAATCTCTTTTATTCCTCTGATGCAGGACTATTAGTCGCTACAGGTTTAGATCCATAGATCTTTGCTATTACTATTCCACCTAGTGAAAATTCAACTATATGATATATGGCGTCTGTGATATTCGCCTCCAACGGCATTTTATAAACCGCGGCGAAGATAAATGCTCCAGGTAATGCAAACAACGATCCGAGAATTACGCCGAATCTTAAGCCTTCTTTAACGGCAGAGCCGCCACTAAACCCTATCGGGAATATATACGCCAGCAAATATGCCTGAATTAGATAGCCGACCATAATCAATTTGATTGAAAAATCTTCCATCGGCAAATTTACTTCGCTATAAATTTTTGTATAATATTCACCCATCAATGGATCATGCCATACATAGCTCAACAGGAACATCGCTACGAATGCACCGAGCCACGCCATGATCATTTTTTTGGTTTCCCACATTAGCTATCTCCTTATTAATAAAGTTAGCACACTGTCCTTATAATATTATTTATATAGAACTTAGGTAGATATTTAAAAATATAATCTGATAATTCCGCAAAGTCAAGCCGCCAACTCCAACAATTTCTCGACCAAATCATCAAAGCTCATCCCGAGAGAATTGGCGGATTTTGGTACAAGGCTGGTTTCTGTCATACCGGGTAACGTATTTACTTCAAGACAATAAAACCTGTCGTTATCACCAAGCAAGAAATCTACCCGGGCATAATCCTTACAACCGAGAGCATTAAATGCTTTTATGGCTGCTAATTGGATCGCAACTTCCATTTGTTCCGGTAGCTCCGCAGGACAGACGTACTCTGTCATACCGGATGTATATTTACTTTCATAATCATAGACTTTGTTTTTAGGCTTTATTTCAACTATCGGATAAGCTTCTCTTCCAATTACAGCGACCGTCAATTCTCTCCCATTTATGTAATTTTCAACCATCACATCAGTTGAGTGTTTTGCCGCTTTCGCTGCTGCTGCGTCAAGTTCTTCCGAGCTGTTTACGATGCTGAAACCTACTGTTGAGCCTTGGTCGTTGGGCTTCACGACCATAGGAAAATCCATATCCTCATCGCTATGCACTACTTTTCCCTCTCTTACCATGGTCCAGTCAAGCACCGGGACTCCTGCCTGCTGAAACATCTTTTTTGACCTGTCTTTATCCATTGCCAGCGCGCTCGCCAGTACCTTTGAGCCGGTATAATTAAGACCAACAGTTTCAAGGAGCGCTTGAATGGCTCCATCCTCTCCAAAAGTTCCATGAAGGGCGATAAACGCCAGTTCAGCTTCTTTTAATTTGGGTGTGTTGAGCATCTCAATCGCTTTACTATGATCAGCTTCTGTGATTTCAGGCGGTTTTCTTCCCGGCTTAGTTTTGTAGACATCGGATTCGTATTCTTCCTGATTCGATCCCAATTTTGGATCCGCCAGAGATACCTCATGACCCAAATTCACTAAAGCCCGTCCAATAGCACTTCCGGAAGCGAGAGAGACCTCACGCTCAGGTGAAAAACCCCCGCATATTACAACTATTTTCATAAATTTGTACCTTTAACGTTACGGTTTTTAGCCAAATTCAATTAAAAATAAATTCAACTGCCTCAGATAGATTGCTTACTATTGCTGCTGCGTCATCTTCTGATACGGAAAGCCCCCTTACCTCTTTGCCACCCATTATCAATATCGCTTTCAGCGAAGCTGACTTCGCAGCCTGTACATCGGATAACTTATCACCGATATACCATTTATTAGAGAGATCGATCCCATATTTTTCTGCCGCCTGATAAAAGAGATCCGGCTTTGGTTTCCGGCAGCTACACGCATCTTCCGGTGTGTGCGGACAATAAAACACATCAAGAATATCGCCACCGGCTTCCCGCACTTCAGAGATCATTTTTGCCATTATTTCCTCAATTACTTCTTTCGTTGCGTAACCCCTCCCTATTGCTGACTGATTTGTTATGACAACTACATTCCAGTCCTTCTCCTTAAGAAATTTTAATGCTTTTAATGCATCGGGAAGGAACTCGAATTCTGACCATTCAGTCACGTATCCTTCAAGTTCGCGATTAATTACCCCATCCCTGTCGAGGAAAATAATTCGCTTATTTTTATCTAATTGAGGCATTCTTAAGTTAGTGTAATTTACTCAGTTAGCAGGGGTAAGTCAAGCGAGATTCCCTTTCTGAGTCAAATCCGAAATACCTAGCTGAGCGCATATAATTGATGATAATTGAGTGATATCATACTTATTTGAATCAGAATCACCGTCGAGATAAACAAACGCATCTCCATAGGCATGCATTCCGCTAAACCTGTCATTTCCATAAAGTTCTTTTGCCGAAAGCTCACCCTTTAACTCATAACCCGGAAAAGGAATTGCTATCAGGTCGGGCAGCTGGACCACTGATTTATCAAAGTTCGATCTATTCCATTCCTTTCGCATATCCACGACTTTTTCTATGACATTTTTTCCGGTTTCGGGGTCTATGAGATTCAATAGCGATTTTGAGATGTTATCCTTCAACTGATCCGCCTCCTGACCTTTTTCTACCTTTCCCGCAGGAGTATCGGTTTTTAAATGCAGATATATCCTTCCCGGCGCCATGCTGAATGCTTTGCTTGATACGTTCATACCGCTAAGATTTGTTGTATTAGGATCGGTTAGTTTTAAGAATCCTTCATCCCGTAACCATTTGTTCAGATAAACATCTTTTTTCAACCGACTGAATCCATGATCAGATAGAATTATCAGTGCTGTGTCAGGAGATAGTGACTTTGAAATTTCCACGAGAAAAGCGTCTATCATGTTATAAACTATGGAAAATAAATCGATCGCAGAACTTTCTCCTTCCTCCATCTGCCGCCACATAAAATGATGTAGCCGATCTGTCTCGAGAATATGTAAAACAAAAAGATCCCATGGCTCACGAGAAATATAATGCCGGGCGGCTTTGAGTCTCGCCGATAGAGTTTTCGGAAGCTGTTCTATCAGAGACTCATCAGATTTTCTCGCAGACCAGGCATCAATATCTATCTGATACTTGATTGATTTTAGATAGTTAAATTCTTCTTTTGGATTTACCGCTCTTTCAAGACTTGGAGCAAGAAATCCCGAGACGATAACGCCGTTGATCGGTTCCGGCGGGAATGTCGCAGGAACCCCTAAAGAGCAGATTCTAAGCCCCTTTCGTGAAAGATGCTGATATAATGTTGTCGCATTCAAATTTGATGCTGTAGGCACGTACGGGGCATAGCCATTCGGTTCCCTATCCACAAAACCTGTTATGCCATGCTCTCCCGGGCTTACCCCTGTCAAAAACGAAGCCCACGCTACAGATGAGACCGGAGGTAGTGTTGTAGTCATCGGATGAATCAGCTTCCTTTGATGCAGGTCAGCTAAGAACGGAGATAGATTTAGATTATCAATTTTCGGGAAAAAAGAATAAGGCAACCCGTCAATGGCTATGACCACCACACGTTTTTTCTGGGATTGATTAATCAAAATATATTTATTAGAGAGAGTTGGTCTCTAAATTATAATTGTCGCTTCATCTCCTGAAGCACTTCATATGGTATCGCCATATTTCCGTAACCCACTCCGAGCTTAATGGATGGCTTGTTTCGGCCATGAAAATCTGTACCACCTGAAATTATAAATCCGTTTTTATCAACAATTTTCATTAACCTGTCTTCATCAGACTGTGAGTGGCTGTTATAAAAGACTTCTAATCCGTCAAAACCCACCTCTTTCAATTCCGACATGAGGTAAGAAAATGAGCTGCCGTTAACTCCAAGTGTATGCGGATGTGCCAAGATGACCAATCCTCCTGCTCCGTGTATCATATCCACCGTTTCTTCTCGCGTTAGTCGACTTCGCTCGAAATAAGCGATGGCGCCCTTCTTCAGGTATTTATCGAATGCCTGCTGATTTGAGCTTACATACCCATCTTTCAAGAGGGCCGCCGCTATGTGAGGCCTTCCTACCTGCCCGCCACCGGATATTTTCTGCACTTCTTCCATTGAAATAGCAAGTCCCAGTTCATTTAGCTTTTCTATAATTTTCGGATTTCGCGAAGATCTGCTTGTCTGCAATTCGGTGAGATATTCTATCAGCTTTTTATTCTCAATGTCAAGAAAGAGACCAAGCACATGCATTGAACCCGGCTGATGATCGATACTTATCTCTACTCCAGGTATCACTTCAAGACCGATCTTTTCTCCCGCCTCTAATGCCTCGGGAACGCCTTCTATCGTGTCATGATCGGTGATGGCAATAGCCTCAATCCCCTCTGATTTAGCGAGAGTTACAAGCTCGTTAGGGCTATATGTTCCGTCAGAAGCTGATGTATGGGCGTGAAGGTCTATCATCTAAATATATCCAAGCGCCTCAAGACGTTTTTGAATAAACTCTTCTTCATCTGGCGTATATCCATCCGAATTGTTAACAGGCTCTATTCTCCCAAGTTCTTCTAGTCGCTTTATAATAATGCTTACAGATTCTTCAACTGATTCACTATCTGTATGAACTTCGATCTCGGCATCATCCGGTGCTTCGTACGGATCGTCAATACCGGTAAATTGTTTTATCTCGCCGGCTAAAGCCTTTTTGTATAATCCCTTTACATCTCTTTCTATACACTTTTCGATCGGCGCATTTACAAATACTTCTACGAAATTTTCGTCTGCTGCCCTCAAATTCTTTCTGATGTAGTCATACGGACTGATAGCGGCAGCAATAGCAAACGCACCATTTCTGGAGAGAAGTTGACATACAAAACCAATTCTCATCAAATTAGTTTCTCTGTCTTCTTTGCTGAAACCCAAGCCCTTGCTTAGATTTGTACGGACGATATCGCCATCTAATATTTCAACTTTTTCCCCGCGCCGTATAAGCGATTCGGCAAGAGCATTAGCAATGGTTGTTTTCCCGGCACCTGAAAACCCTGTCATCCAGAGCGTGGTACCTGATCTATAAAAAGATTTAGTCATTCAGTGTCCTTGATTTATATTATCGGTTTTCCTACCATATCGGCAGGGATCTCTATTCCATGTAATTTTAAAAGTGTTGGAGTGATATCCAGCAGCTTTGCCCCTTCGATTTTTCTGCCGCCCTCTACTCCCGGATGCTTAATTAGGAACATTCCGTTCATCGCATGATTAGCATCATCAGGACCCGTATCGTTCTCGAATGTGTGTATCCCATCCATCCCTATTGAGCCCACCGACCGCCAGAATAAGTCTCCAAAAATGACTATAAGGTCCGGCGCGACTCCATTGACTTCCGGATACAGATCCTCCGGTTTATGTGCCACAGTACCGATATTATTGCCTTCCGGGTCGGTCAGTGCAGCCAATTTTTCCTGAAGTTCACTACGTAGTGATTCATAATCGGATTGTTTTACAATGCCATTTGGTTCTCGCCCCTCAACATTTATGAACAGTCTCCCGTAATATCCGCCGTCTCCCCATGCTTTTGTCTTTGACCAATCAACCATATCGAAGGTCATCCGAGTCGGCTTATCGGGATAATTCTTTACTGTGAGATAGCCTTCCTGAATTAGCCATTCATTAAAACAAATTCCGCCGTCCATCTTCTTCGCTCCATGGTCAGAAACCACCATAACAGTGTCCTCGTCATCGACCCGTTCAAGCAGTGTTCCTATCTCTTTGTCTATATATTTATAATACTCGAGCATTGCGGGATTAAGTTCATCATCCTCAATGAAGGTTCTGTGTTCCTTGTCAAAATATTTCCAGATACCGTGGTGGATACGGTCAGTACCCATCTCGACGAACATAAAAAATTTCCATTCTTTTTCGTCCATAAAACTGCGGATCACTTTAAAACGTTTTTCCGTCATTTCATATATTTGTTCGAGAAGATAGCTTTTATCATCTGTGCGGAAATTGGGAACGTCCACCATATATTCCCCAACAAGATCTGCTATTTCTTCTTTTATATGAGCAGGGTACGTATACTGGCTTTCAATGCTCGGTGTGAGGAATGAGCTCACCTGAATCCCGTTCACCTGGCGAACAGGATAAGTTTGG